>CAILWD010000127.1 GCA_903837815.1 uncultured Chloroflexota bacterium
ACATCGAGGAGCTGAAACTGCGCGTGCAGGGAGCCATCCGCCGTTCCGAACGTGAAAGCCTCACCGACCCGCGCTCCGGACTTCCCGCCGGACGCCTTATCGAAGAACAACTGCGCCGCATCATTCGCGAAAAGGATTGGGCTTTGCTCGATGTGCGTGTCAATAACTTCGAGGCATTCAAGGATGTGTATGGCTTTGTAGCCGGGGATGATGTGGTGCGTTTCGCCGCAATGATGATCGGTGAGGTGGTCGATGAGTTGGGGACGACCAGCGACTTTATCGGTCATGCGGGCGGCGACAACTTCATCATTATCACCACCGAGGAATCCGCATCCGCCATCCGTCAAAAATTAAAGCAGCGTTTTTCGGAGGAAGTCCAAAGCCACTACAACTTTATAGACCGCCAACAGGGATTCATCCAGGTACCAAAGGCTGAAGGCGGGGTGGATAAAGCCGCCTTCATGTACCTTTCCGCAGGATTGGTATCGCCCAATTTGCAGTCCTTTGCGGATATTCGCGAGATTACGGAACTTGCCGCCGAAGCGCGGCGACAGGACACGGCGAACTCCCCTGCCGCCTGATTGGTGAACCTCAATGCTTTCCGGATTGGGCATTAGCCTGTTTGTCTCCGGACTGGTGTTTGTAT
This sequence comes from uncultured Chloroflexota bacterium, assembly GCA_903837815.1. Classification (GTDB taxonomy): domain Bacteria; phylum Chloroflexota; class Anaerolineae; order Anaerolineales; family Villigracilaceae; genus Villigracilis. The sequence continues at coordinate 647 of CAILWD010000127.1, forward strand.
TGCTGGTCTGGGCGGCTTTGCGCCTTTCATTGCGCGCGCCGTCTGTTCGGCAGGCAGAGGCCGCCTCCGTTCCCGTTCGCGCGTCATCGAACTCGGATGAAGCGGTAATTATTTTGCAGCCGGGCGGACGGGTGGAATATATCAGCCCGCTGGCGCGCTCCCATTTCAACCTGCACGAAAACGAACCATTCGACCTGGAACGTCTGGCGCGGCGCGCGCGTCCGACGGATGACTTTTTGGAACTCTGCGCAAAACCGGGTCATAAGCGAGTATCCATCAGCGGCAGGCTGGTGGAAATTTCGTCTTTTGAGGTGCCGGGTCCGTATCCGATGATGCTGATCGCCCTGCGCGGCAAGGAGTTTGTCCCCGCCCTCGAAGAGGCAAACGGCTCATCCGGGGAAATCCTGGGCATTGTCACAGAGTTCAGCCAAAGCATCGCCGCCCATCTCGATCTCCAGACAACCTTGCAGGCCATCCTTGAAAATATCAGCCGACTGGTTTCTTCGGACCTGCTTGAATTGAACCTGTGGAATGAAGAGGACCAGACTGCAACTCCATATCGATTCCAGCCATCCACTGCCGGTCTGGCGGTTGCCACCCGCGTCGAGAAATCCCAATTTGGAAGCCTGACAACCAAACTGATGACGGGACGCGCCCCCATCCTGCTATCGGATGCGCGTTCACAAACGGAACTCACCGCCGAAGGCGAACTGCTCTCCATTCAATCTTATCTGGGGATTCCGCTCATTGCCAGGGGGGAACTGGTTGGCACACTCGAGGCGGGGCAAAGCGGCGATGGCTCTCTGGGATCACATGACCTCGACCTGTTGCTGCTGGTTGCGGGGCAGGCGGCTGTTGCCATCCGAAACGCCAAACTATACGAGGATGAACAAAAGCGAGCCTCTGAACTGGCAGGGTTGGCAGCTCTCAATCAAGCGCTGGGCGTCGTTCACAATATGGAGGAACTTTTTGCGCGCCTTGTGGACAGCATCGCATCCATGTTTTCCGCCGAGATCATCGGTTTCCTGCTGTACGATGAAGAGAAACGCACCCTGGAAGGAAAACTTCCCTTCCGGGGTTTGCCGCCGCACTTCGTTCAAATCTATCGCACCACGGTACCCGAAAACAGCGCCACAGAGCAGGTGATTGCGAGTCAAATGCCCGTGATCACTTTGAGCGCATCCACAGATGAAAACTGGCGCATGCTTGGGCTTTCTGACATTGCCATGGCAGCCAGCCTGCGCGATATCGCGCTCATACCGCTGCTCTCCTCCGGGCGCATGTTGGGATACCTTCAGGTTGGACATCACCAACAGGGCACAACCTCCTTCAACGCAGAGGAATTGCGATTGATGAACATCGTAGCAAGCCAGGCTGCCGCCATCATCGAAAATATCCTGCTGGTGCAGCAGGCGCGTTCACGCGCACAGCGCGCAAATGCGCTGCGACGGATTGCCAGCCTGGCTGGTTCCTCCGCCACGCTAGAAGAAACCCTCAAATATTCGGTGCAGGAATTGGCAAGCCTGTTTCAGGCGGAGGCAGGCGCAATCTTTTTGCTGGATGACCTGCAGGGCGAACTTCGTTTATTGCGTGAATCCACTTTTGGAATTCCGGAAGACGTCAGTAACTCGTTCATCCAGATTTTCGTCAACGATCCCAACTACCGTTATACGGTTTCCGGCAGTCAGACCCCGTTCCTCTCGGGGCGTCTTAGCACAGACCGTCGGGCGCTCTCCATCTACCGCCCTCTGGTAACCACCTTGCAACTCGAATCTGTAATCGTCGTTCCACTGGTGGCGCGTGAAAAAAGCATTGGCGAGTTAGTGCTTGGGAGTTTGAACTCGGATCACTTCAATGCCTATGATCTTCAAATCGTTGCTACAGCAGCGGGGCAACTGGCTGCCGCTGTAAAATCTGCAGAATTGCTCTCCCAAACCGACGACTCCCTTCGCTATCGCGTGGATCAACTTTCCACCATCTCACGCATCGGCAGGGAACTTGGCGCATCCCTCGACGTCAAACACCTGTTAAAAACCATCCAGGATGAAGGACAGCGTATCACGCGGGCGTCCTGCTCCTCCATCCTGCTCCTCGACCAGGAGTATGAAGTAAGCAGCCCAGCCATCGAAATTTCCCTTGGCTGTGGCAAGGACAATGAGTTCTCGTATATTGAACAGGACGTCTTGCAAGCCGGGGAGTTGCGGGTTTATCGTGACCTCCTCCAGGAGGGCATTCCACAACCTCATCAAGACGCGCGTTCGGCGCTTGTGTTGCCAGTTCCATATCAGGCGCATGTGATCGGCCTGATCAGCCTGCATTCCACCCAGCCTGATTTTTTTACCCCGGCAGCCGTGGAGACCATGCAAAATCTGGCGGTCTATGGGGGCATAGCATTGAATAATGCCCGGCGATATCAATCCGAGAAAAAGCGCGCCGAGTTGATGCGCCGCCGCGCCGAGGCGCTTGCGCGCCTTGCCGATGTGAGTTTCGACCTCGGACACGACCAGCCGCTGGACCAGTCTCTTCAGGTGATTGCGCGCGGCATTCGCGACTCCACCCCATTCCGCGTGGTGCTGATCAGCATCGTCGAAGGCGACTCGGGATTTTTGCGGCGGGTGACAGCGACAGGCATTCCACAGGAAACCCTGAACGAATTATTATCCCGCAAACAGCCAATTCAAGGAGTCAGCCAGCTCTTGAAGCCGGAGTTCAAGGTCGGGCGTTCTTATTTCATTCCCAACGAAGAATCTCCGATGCTCCAATCGGACGTGCAGGCGGTCACGTTGGACATTCCCATGCCGCAAAGCCAAAACCCGAACGCATGGAACGTCAACGACACTTTGCTTGTCCCGCTTGAAAACGCAGAAGGCGAGGTGGTCGGGCTGATTAGCCTCGATAATCCCTCGAATAATTTGCGCCCCGACAAGGCAACCATCGAAACGGTGGAAGTATTTGCGGCGCAAGCCGCTCTGCTCATCAATCACACCATGCGCCAGTCTGAATTACGATTGCGCATCGATGCGCTTGCATCGGGACTGCAACGCCAGCAGAAGTTGATCGACAGCGCGCAAAACAACCTGCCGGTCATGCTGCGCAAGGACCTCGAACAGACCATCTCGCTATACAGCCTGGACCAGCGCATTCAGCGCGTACGCGCAGGACTGGCCATTACCAAGTCTGTCAGCCGTCAATTGGATTCCTCTTCAGCCCTCTTCGCGCTTGGACGCGAAACCCTGACCCAGTTGGGAATGGCCATTGCGCTGGTGGCGGAAAACACCCCCGATGGTCCGCGTCTGTTGCACGTGTTGGGCAGTTTGCCGCGCTCCACAAATGTCGAATCCCTCTTCGGTCAGCGCAACCCGCTGCGCGCCTGTCTGCAAAGCGGCGAGCCCATTCTCATCGCCAGCCTCGATGAAAACGAAGAATGGCATGACGCCGCCTTGTTGACCTCTCTGCGCGCCAAAAGCGCCATCTGCCTGCCGGTACAGGTGGAAAGCAAAGCCGTGGCGGCCATGCTCGCCATCAGCCCCGAGGCGATGCCCGATTTTACAGAGGAAGACCAAAAAGTATATTTGCAGATTTCTCAGCAAGCCTCGCTCATCCTGCAAAACATCTCGCTCTTAAGCCAGACACGACGGCGGCTCGATGAAGTGAACCTGCTGCTCGATTTCAGCCGTCAACTGGCGGGCATGGACCCGGATGCGATTCTCCGATCCCTGCTCGATAGTTCGCGCCGCGTCCTCCAACACGCCCATGCAGGCGTGGCATTAGTCTGGGATCAACAGACCGAAACGCTCACTCCGCGCGCAGCATCAGGCTATGCCGACAATACCAGCATGATGGCAATCAGATACCACCCGGGCGAGGCGTTGCCCGGCGCCGTCTTCTTAAACAAGACCGCGAGGCGGGTCGATGAGGTCAACTTTGTGCGCGATTACAACCTGAGCGCCGAAAACCTTGCCATCTATCGTCAGGCAACCGGCGGACGGCTCCCCGTGTCGAGTTTGCTCATCCCCATCAACACCGCCGACCAAAGCCTGGGACTGTTGGTGCTGGACAACTTCAACACAACCGCCGCCTTCCTCTCCGAGGATGAAGCGCTGTTGTTGTCGTTGTCGCAGCAGATAGCGCTTTCTCTCGATAACGTCCGCCTGGTTCAAACCACACAGGAACGCGCCGGGCAGTTGTATGCGTTGAATAATGCCGCCGCCGCCCTCACTTCCAGTTTGAGCAGCGACCAGTTGATCAATTCCCTGCTCGACCAGTTGGTTTCGATTCTGTTCTACGACACGGCCACACTCTGGCTGCGTGAAAGAGACCGACTGAGAGTCGCATCGGTGCGCGGCTTCGACGATGCCGAAAGACGTTTGGGATTGTCTGTTTACATGCAAGACAGCGCGCTCTTCAAAGAGATGGCAATTAAAGGATACCCCATTTTCGTCCCCGACGTTCGCGAAGACCCACGTTTCATGCCGGTGGAAAACCCGAACCTTTCCTGGCTCGGCATCCCCCTGATATCCAAGGGGGAACTGGTCGGTGTGCTGGCAATCGAAAAGGCACAGGCGCATTATTACACCCGCGAACAAGTTCAGGTGGCGTTGACCTTTGCCCGTCAATCGGCGGTTTCGCTCGATAATGCGCGGCTTTACGAAGACAGCGTCAGCCGCGCCACCGAACTGGACCAGCGCTCGCAGCGCCTTGCCACCCTCAACCGATTTGCATCCGCATTGACCGGCCTGCTCGAAGCCGATCAAATCCTGAATTTGACCGCCACCGAACTGCTCAAGGGATTGGGCGCGCAGCGCGTGTCAGTTGTGGCCTTCGAGCGCGGGCAGGCATACTGGAGGATTTCCGCTCCCAGGTTGCGCATTAAACTGCCGCGCCTGTTGCCGGATTCTCCCATCTTCCACCGCCTGCGTGAATCGCAAAGCATCTTCAACACCGATGATGCCCGCAATGAGCCCGACCTTGCCCCGCTGCTGGACATGCTCGACGAGAATACCTCTGCCTTGCTCATTCTGCCCCTCACCAGCGGGCAAAACCTGGCAGCCCTTGTCTTTACGGAGATGAGCGGCGGCAAACGTTTTGGGTTGAACGAACTCGAGATTGCCCGCACCATTACCAGTCAGGCGACTGTTGCCCTCGAAAATGCGCGCTTATTCCAATCCTCCACCCGCACTGCAGAGCGGTTTGCCATTCTTAATGAGACCAGCTCCCAGATCAGCGCGCTCGACCCGGAAGAGGTCTATGTGGCGGTACACAAGGCGGCGGAACGTCTCATGCCGCTGGACGCCTTGATCATTTCACTGCTCGATATCGAGAACAACCAGATCGAAGCGGCCTACCTGTTCGACCGCGGAAAACGCCAGCCTGCGGAACGCATCCCCTTCGGCAGGGGAATCAGCAGTCGGGTGATTCAAAGCGGCAGACCTATTTTCACCTCCTCGCTCGAACAATCGAATGCGCTGAATGCTGTGAATTTGGTCGGTGAAAATGAAGAGACCCAATCCATCGTTGCCGTGCCAATGATTCTGAGCGGCAGGAACCTGGGGATGCTGTCTGTGCAGAGTTATCAGGCGGGTGTGTACACCGAAGAGGACGTGCAGATTCTCGGCACGCTTGCAAACCAGGCAATTGTCGCCATCCAAAACGGACGTCTGTTTGCCGAGACCCAAAACCTCGCTTCCCAGCTCGAACTGCGTGTAGTCGAGCGCACAGCGCAACTCCAGCGTGAGCAGCAAAATACCGAGACCCTCCTGAGAATCCTCACCGAAGTCTCTTCCAGCCTCGATCTCGACCGTGCCCTCAACCGTACATTATCGTTGCTGATCGAAGCCGTCGGCGCGGAACAAGGTACCATCATGTTGCTGCAAGCGGAAGACAACCTCCTCCATTACCGCGCTGGATACGGCTACCTGACGGACCGCACCGAAAGCGTGGACCGCCGCTTTACCTTGAAGGTTGGCGAAGGTCTCGCGGGCTGGGTTGTGCAACATCGTGAAGCGGTTCTGGTACACGACCTTCATCAGGATCCACGCTGGATGCGCAGTACCACCGGCCAGGATCATCGCAGCGCCATTGTCGTCCCCATGCAAGTCGTGGAGGACGTCATCGGCGTGCTGATGGTCTTCCAGCGCGAACAGAATGCCTTTAGCATCGAAATGCTCAACCTGGTGCGGGCCATTGGCAACCAGGTTGCAGTGGCGATTAACAACGCCCATCTGTACGAATTGATTCGCGATCAGGCGGAGCGCCTCGGCGTGATGCTTCGCAAAGAGCAGGAGGACGCCAGCCGCTCACACGCCATCCTCGAAGCGGTTGCAGACGGTGTGCTGGTTACCGGCTTGGATAACCGCATTACCTTTGTCAACTCGTCCACCGAGCGCATTCTCTCTGTTGAACAGTCGAAACTGATTGGCAACTCCCTTGATTCGTTTGGCGGTCTGTTCGGGAAATCGGCAAACACCTGGATGGAAACCATCCGCCGCTGGTCTGAAGACCCAACCTCGCACCACCACGGCGATACCTACGCCGAGCAGTTGCAGCTTGAAAACGAACGTGTCGCGCTGGTTCACCTTGCGCCGGTCATCCTGCAAAACGATTTCCTTGGCACAGTTTCCATTTTCCGCGACATCACCCGCGAAGTGGAAGTGGATCGCCTGAAATCGGAATTTGTGGCGACAGTCAGCCATGAACTGCGCACCCCCATGACCGCAATCAAGGGATATGTCGATATCCTGACCATGGGCGCGGCGGGTGCGTTGCAGGAAAACCAACTGCACTTCCTCGAAATCGTCCGTAACAATATCGATCGCCTCAACATTCTGGTCAATGACCTGTTGGACATCTCCCGCATCGAATCTGCGCGCGTCACACTCACGCCGCAGGCGGTCAACCTGCGCGAGATCGCCGAGGACGTCATTGCCGAGACCCTGCGCCGCTCACAACAGGAAGACAAGCCCATGGCGCTCTCGCTGGATGCTCCTCCCAGGGTATTGCCTGTGATCGGTGACCGTGAACGCATCCGTCAGATTATGGGCAACCTGGTGGACAATGCCTTCAACTACACGCCCGGCAACGGCACCATCCGCATCAACATTCACCAGCAGAACGGCGAGATGCAGGTGGATGTGCATGATAACGGAGTGGGCATTGCGCCCGATGTCCAGGCGCGAATTTTCGAACGATTCTATCGTGGCGAACATCCGCTGGTTCTTGCCACGCCCGGTACCGGGTTGGGGCTGCCCATTGTTCGCCAACTGGTTGAAATGCACAATGGACGCATCTGGATGAACAGCACAGGCGTGCCAGGCGAGGGAAGCACGTTCTCCTTCACCCTGCCGATCTACAAATAATGGAGATGGAATGGCGAGAATTTTAATATCAGAAGACGAACCCGATATCCGTGAACTTGTTGCCTTCACCCTGCGTTTTGCGGGACATGAAGTGACCACCACTGCCAACGGTGAAGAGGCGCTTCAGCAGGCATCCCAGATCATTCCAGATATCGTCATCATGGATGTGCGTATGCCCAAAATGACCGGCTATGACGCCTGCCGCGCAATGAAAGCAGATGCGGCGCTGAAGGACATCCCCATTGTCTTTCTCTCCGCCAAAGGACAGGATTCCGAAATCCAGGCTGGGTTGGACGCCGGCGCGGTGGAGTACCTGCTCAAACCCTTTGCCCCCGACCAATTGGTCGAACGAATCAGGAACATCCTGGCAAAATTTGGAAAATAACACCGACAGATGAGCGCAATCATTATCGACGGTTCTATGGTGCATTATGAAGCGCTGGGACGTGGACGCCCGGTGATCTTCCTGCACGGCTGGGTCGGCTCATGGCGTTACTGGATCAACGCCATGCAGGTCGCAGCCACATCGTTCCGCGCGTACGCAATTGATCTGTTCGGCTTTGGCGATTCGATGCGCGACCCGCAGCGCTATTCGCTCGATAAACAGGCGGACCTTCTCAAACGCTTCCTGGATGAAATGGGCATTGGGAAGATTGCCCTGGTGGGCCATAACCTGGGCGCCGTGGTTGGGCTTTCCTATCTCAAACAATGGCCCCAAAGTGTAGACCGCCTGATGGCAATCAATCACCCCTTCGACCATTCTTCGATCAACAACCGCATGAAGACGGCTTCCATGCCCGAACTGGCCGATTGGCTGGGAGGACGTTCCCCCGAAGCGGTTTCAGCCCTGGCTGATGCCGCCAAAGCGGATTCGCAGGCGGTTGCCACCTCGATAACAGGCCTTCAAGCCACCCCGAATTTGTTCGCCGATATCCGCGGACTTGGCGTTCCCTGCCTTTTTGTGTACGGTCCCAACGACCCCGGCGTCGCATTGCCTTCACAGGAACGCACCGATTCCCTGCCAACCCACATGCACCAGGTTAACCTCGAAGGCACAGGACACTTCCCGATGATCGACAACTCGAACCAGTTCAACCGCCTGCTGACCGACTTCCTGGCATTGGATTCGGGAGCAAGTCCGCGCGAATTACAGTTTAAAGAAGAATGGAAACGCCGCGTACGATAAATCCTGCGCGCGCAAATTCCCACGGATTCTTTGTTGACGGGTAAAAACAGGGGTGATACAATCCGCCCCGCTTGACAACCCAAGCCCCCATCGTCTAGTG
>CAILWD010000128.1 GCA_903837815.1 uncultured Chloroflexota bacterium
CCGCTATTTCTACGAGACCAGTCTCGATGCGGCGAAGGTTGCTTCGGTTTACACGCCCATCGTGGACATCCTCGGCGCGATTGCGACAGCGCTTGTGGTCTACGTGGGCGGGACGGCGGTGCTGGGTGAGTCGATCACGCCCGGTGTGTTGATCGCCTTCGTCTTGTACGTGGATCGCTTCTTCGAGCCGATTCGCGACCTGAGCCGCCGCTTCGACACGCTCCAGTCTACGATGGCGGGCGGCGAAAGAATTTTGGAATTACTCAACACGCCCGTCGAGGTTCGGGATGCGGAAAATGCCGTCGAGATGAAACCCATCGTCGGCGGAGTCAAGTTCGAGAATGTCTCCTTCCACTATTCGGATGACCCAACCCTGGTCCTTGATCAGATCGACCTCGAAGCGGAAGCAGGTCAGACGATGGCTTTGGTCGGCGAGACGGGCGCAGGGAAGACCACCATCGTCAAGTTGTTGACTCGCTTCCACGACCCAACTGACGGCTGTGTGCGCGTGGACGGCGTTGACCTGCGGACAGTGACACAGGGTTCGCTGCGGCGGCAGATGGGCATGGTTTTGCAAGACCCGTTTTTGTTCAACGGCACGGTGAAGGAAAATATTTTGTTCGGGCGGCTGGACGCCAGCGACGAAGATGTGGTCGCGGCGGCGAAGGCGGTGGGCGCGCATGAGTTCATCGGCAACTTGAAGGACGGTTATGAGACTTCGGTGGAAGAGGGCGGCGTTTTGCTCAGTGTGGGACAGCGGCAGTTGCTCTCGTTTGCCCGCGCCCTGCTGGCTGACCCGCGCATCTTGATTTTGGACGAGGCCACTTCCTCGGTGGATATTCAAACCGAGCAGGTGATTCAAACCGCGCTAGGCAAACTGTTGAAGGGGCGCACATCCTTTGTCATCGCGCACAGGTTGTCCACGATTACGAATGCGGATAAAATCGTTGTGATCGAGGATGGGAAGATTGCCGAGCAAGGCAGGCATGTCGAACTGCTGGCGCGGCAGGGAATTTATTACGAGTTGTACAAGACGGGTTTTCAGGAGTAAACCATGACCGACAAATCAAACGAGTTTTTGTATCGAATGTCCCGCCACCTGCGCCAGGAACTTGCCGACGTGCAAAAGTATGTCAACGACCTGTACAGCATCGAGGAGTTGGAGGATTACGTCGGCGTGAAGGATTCGCCCATCGAATATATTCAGTCCGCGCTGGCTCCGTTGATCGGGCAGGTGAATGATTTTCAGGATTACGCCGAAACGGTGACAGGCAAAATGGAATTGGATTTGCTGGATGTGGACGTCCACGCCATGCTCGACGGCGTGATGGCGATTGCCGATCAATTGGCGGAAGCCAACCCCGCTGTGAGGCTCGAAGAGGACATCGAAGAAAATCTGCCGACCGTCGAAGGCGACCCAACCCGACTTTCACAGGCGCTTTTGAATTTGCTTCACAATGCCTTTAAGTTCACCGAAAAGGGAACCGTCACGCTGCGGGTGACGCGTGAGCCGAATAATATCCTGTTTGAAGTCCGCGACACGGGGATTGGCATCGCTGAAGAGAATCAGGAATTGATCTTCGAGCCGTTCGAAACCGTACTCGAAGACAAGGACGACCCACGGCTTGGCTTTGGCATCGGCTTGAAAATCGTCGAGCACATCATCGACCTGCACGATGGCGAGACCTGGTTCGAGAGCAAGGCAGGGACGGGGAGTTCGTTCTTCTTTACTGTGCCGCTGTAGGCTGTCGCTCTCTTCGTTTTGCTCCTCTTTCGATTGGAGTAAATGGAAGGAGTTTGCGCGTAGCCCATTGCCTAGGACTGATTTTTCAAATGCTTAGTTCAGTTTCGATTGCCATTGCCACGGCTTCGCCACCGCCTAGACACAGGGAAGTGATTCCGCGCTTTAAGCCGCGGTCTTTCAGCGCGTAAATCAAAGTTGTCAGCACGCGCGTGCCGCTCGCCCCAAGCGGATGACCGAGGGCAATCGCCCCGCCGTTCACGTTGACCTTCCCCCAGTCCCAGCCCTGGTCGGCGAAGGCGTACCCGTCTGCGAGGACTTGGGCGGCGAAGGCTTCGTTGATTTCGATCAAATCCACATCGGCAAAAGTCCAGCCGATTTTTTTCAGCAACTTTGAAATGGATTGGATGGGCGCGGCAAACAAATATTTAGACTCCGTTGAGAACTGCGCGTAGTCAATAACATAAGCAATTGGCGGGAGGTTGTTTTTCTCTGCGTAGGCGCAGGATGCGACGAGGACCGCCGCCGCGCCATCGTTCATCGAGGAGGAGTTGCCGGGGGTCACTTTGCCGTCGGTCTTGAAGGCGGGTTTCAGTTGGGCAAGCGATTCAAGCGATATTTCCTTGCGCGGACCTTCGTCAGTTTCCAGGATGGTCACCTCGCCTTTTCGCCCTGTAATTTGGATGGGGGCAATTTCGGCTTTAAATTTCCCCGCTTCCTGTGCCGCTGTCGCTTTTTGATGAGAGCGGAGCGCGAAATCGTCCATTGCCTCACGGCTGATCTTGTACTCGTCTGCGATAAATTCCGCCGCCATACCCATGCCCCAATTCTCGAACGGATCCCATAACCCATCGTGGAGCAGGGAGTCGACTAATTGCCTGTGGCCAAATTTCATCTCGCCCAACCGCCCGTTGACCAGATAGGGGGCGCGGCTCATGGATTCCATTCCGCCCGCTACAATCAGGTCGGCATCCCTAGCGCAGATGGCTTGTGCCGCGAACATTACGGCTTTCAGCCCCGACCCGCAAACTTTGTTTATAGTGCTTGCGCCGACGCTGGCAGGCAGCCCGGCGAAGATTGCCGCCTGTCGCGCGGAAGCTTGTCCGCTGCCTGCTTGAACCACCTGCCCCATCAAAACTTCTTCGATTTCTTTGGGGTCAACCCCGGCGCGTTCCACCGCGGCTTGAATTGCTGCTGCGCCAAGTTTTACAGCAGGGATGGCGCTTAATCCGCCTTGAAATTTTCCAATCGGTGTCCGCGCCGCGCTCAGGATGACCGCTTTTCTTTCATTGCTCATGGTTCCTCCTTTGACTGGTGAGTCAATTATAAAGCAATGAGAAAAACATAAGGCGAGTTGCAAACCATGACTGTAGCAAAGCCAGTCTGACAGATCAAGGCAAGGGCAAGATAATTCGAGTAAATAAGGAAGAGCGTGAAACTGCTGCGGGCAATTCCACGCTCTTGACTTGCAACCTTCGACTTTCGACCGCCTTAGAACATCAATGCATTCACCTTGTCGATCATTGCCCGTTCAGGACGCAGGTCGGATTCAGTGAGGCGGTTAAGTGGAGTATCCACCAGATTGTACATATCAGTCAGGGCAGGTTTGGAGGTGTCTACGTAGAGCAAACCGGTCACCATCCAGCCATTTTGCTGCGCTTCCTCCATCACGCGCAGAGCCTCGAAGCGGTCGGTTGGATCATAACCTTTTTCAAGATTCTTCAGGATGACCACCGAGCCATCATGCATCGCAACTTCGCGCACTTCACCTTCTTCCATTTCACGTTCGAGGACAATCTCATTGCGCGGCGCGATATAGGAGATTTCGTGCAGGGGTTCTTCGTGGTCTTTGCCCCACGAGTAGGAATGGAAGGCATTTTCCTGATTGTTGAACGTCACGCACGGGCTGATGATGTCCAGCACGGCAATGCCTTTGTGCGCGAGCGCCGCCTTGAGAAGTTCCTTCACCTGTTTGGCGTTGCCGGCAAAGGAGCGGGCAATAAAGGTTGCGTTCGAGATAAAGGCTTCCATGCAGATATCGACAGGCATGTAGATATTCTGCCCCTGCTTCTTCAGTTCCAGACCTTTCTCGGCAGTGGCGGAAAATTGACCCTTGGTCAAACCATATACCCCGTTGTTCTCGACGATATAGAGCATGTTCACGTTGCGGCGCATGACGTGCTTGAATTGCCCCATGCCGATACTTGCAGAGTCGCCATCACCGGAGACGCCGATTCCTTTGAGGCTTTGATCTCCAAACAAGGCGCCGGTTGCGATTGCAGGCATACGTCCATGCAGACTGTTAAAGCCGAATGAGCGATTTAGAAAGTAGGTCGGTGACTTGGACGAACAACCAATGCCGCTGAATTTAACGATGGTTTCGGGCACAACATTCATTTCATACAACGCACCCACGATCTGGTTCGAGATCGAGTTGTGTCCGCAGCCCTGACAAAGGGTGGTTGGCGCTCCGCGATAATCGTTTTTCGAAAGACCGGCGAGGTTCACGCTTGTAGTTGCTCCAGCCATGGGAAGAGTTTCAGTCATGATTTATTACTCCTTGTCCTTTTACTTTCGCTTTGCCTTAGACTTGACGACTACGGTCTTTTTCTTTGCCGACGGTTTTACCGTCTTCTTCGGGCTCGCTGCCTTCTTCTTAGCGGGCGCCGATTTCTGTTTCCGGCTTGCCAATTTTCCGCTACCCGCAAGTTCCTTCCCGCCATCTTCATATTTTTCCAGAATACCATCCAGGATCCACTTCGCCGAGGCGGGCAGACCGTCACCGACAGCCACTGACTCGAACTTTATGGCAAATTGCGGATATTCGACCTTGAGGATTTGATCCATCTGCCCGTCGCGGTTCATTTCCACCACGAATATTTGGTCGTGCTTCTTCAGGAAAGAATCCACATCTTTTGTAAAAGGAAGGGCGCGGACCCGCAGGAAGTCCGATTTGATTCCATGATCTCTGTTCAACAGGTATTGCGCCTCGACCACTGCCGCCTCGGTTGAGCCGTAGGCGATGATGCCCACCGTAGCGCCTTTCATCTTGTGAAGTTGCGGCGCTGGGACATATTGCTTGGCGGTTTCCTGCTTCTTCTTCAACCGTTCCATGTTTGCCGTGTAGACCGGGGCTTCTTCGCTGTATTTGGCATACTCATCATGTCCGGTGCCGCGCGTCAGGTATGCGCTAAGCGGGTGCCGATTCCCTGCAAATGTGCGATAACCGATGCCGTCGCCGTCCTTGTCCAGGTAACGCCCCCAATTGCCCTTCAGTTCTTCGAGGTCTTTTTCGAACAAAACTTTGCCGCGATCCATGGGAGTGTCGGGATATTGGAAGGCTTTACTCATCCACTGGTTCATGCCCATGTCGAGGTCGCTAAGCACAAACACGGGAGTTTGAATTCGCTCGGCGATGTCGAGAGATTTCCAGCCAAACTCAAAGCATTCATACACGTCGCCAGGCAAAAGGATGACGGATTGGGAATCTCCGTGACCGAGGAAATAGGTGAAGGTCAGGTCGCCTTGCGATGTGCGCGTAGGCAGTCCGGTGCTGGGGCCAATGCGTTGCACGTCCCAAATCACCACAGGAACCTCCGCGTAGTACGCCAGCCCCGCGAACTCGGTCATGAGTGAGAGGCCCGGCCCCGAGGTGGAAGTCATCGAGCGTAAGCCAGCCCAACCTGCTCCAACCGTCATGCCCAATGCGGCAAGTTCATCCTCGGTCTGGACTACAGCATAAGTGTGTTTTCCATCTTCCCGCTGACGGAGTTGGGGCAGGTATTCGTTGAGCGCTTCTGCCAGGGAGGTGGCGGGGGTGATGGGATACCACGCCGCAAACTGCAACCCACCGAAGATGGAACCGAGCGCGGCGGCTGTGTTTCCGTCTGCCATGATCATTCCCTCGGTCTTGTTCATGCGTTCGATGTAGAACGGGTCTTTCTTATCAAGATTGGCTTTCGCCCACTCAGCCCCAGCCTTGACGGCGTTGAAGTTCATATCGATTGGTTTTTGCTTGCCCTTGAAGTGAAAGGTCAACGCGGAGAGGATGACATCCATATCGAGGCTGATCATCTGTGCCAGCACGCCCACGTAAACCATGTTGCTCACCAGGTCGCGGTAATTGGTTGGGATGCCTGCATCGGCGCGGATGATGGCTTTGACCGGCATTGGGTAGATGGCGATGTCGGTGCGGTTGATGGGCAGCTTGATGTCGTCCGCGTAGTAGAAGGCTCCGCCGGGTGTTACCGAAGCCAGGTCACGGGTAAAGGACGCGGGGTTGATTGCAATTACGATGTCGCGCCGCTCGTGGTGGGCGATAAATCCATCCTTGTTGGCGCGGATGGTGTACCAGGTAGGCAATCCCTGAATGTTGGAGGGGAAGAGGTTTTTGCCCGAAACAGGGACACCCATCTTGAAGATGGTGCGCAGGATGGTGTTGTTGGCAGTGGAACTACCTGAACCGTTAACTGTGCCAACAGTGATCGAGAAATCATTGATGATTTTATTCATGAGACTCCTTGTTTTTTATAACGGGCGGGGCGCAAATAGGTCGATGTGAGTCATCAGAGCCTTGCGTCCAGCCGCGTAGTTACCGTTGCAGATGCTGTGAACCATCGTTTTGTGATAGTCCCAAACTGTTTCGAGGTAGTCCACGCCACCGGCGTACATGTTTAGCCCCACGGCTTCGTAGGCATCCCAATATGCCTCCAGCAGCCCCATGACAAAGGGATTGTCGAGGCGGCAGTAGATCAAAAGGTGCAGCCTGCGGTGCTCTTCGTGCGGGACTTGAATCGGATCGCCGCGCAGTTTTTCGAATGCGGTCGCGATGATGTTTTGCAGTTCGTTCTTGTCCTCCCCGGTTAGCAGGGCGACTGCCTCATCCCAGTACATGACTTCGATATGGGTGCGTAGTTCGGAATATTTTTGGAAATACCCCTGGTTGAGTGTCAGCGCGTAGCTTAGGCTTTGTTTGACGGCTGGCGCGAAGGAATAGGGCAGGCGTCTCGTCCCGGTGCGCGGGCGGACTTCGACCAGCCCAAGCGCGCGCGCCACTTCGAGCTGTTCACGCAAGCCTGCAACGCTGATATGAAGTTCCTGGCTTAGCTTGCTCAGCGTGGGCAGGTTGGTCTCGGCTTCCGGGTGCAAAGCCAGGTAACGGAGGAATTCAGAAATTTCAGGGGATGTACGGTCTCGTAGGTTCATGCAGTTATCCGATTAATCAGATTAATATGATTTTACGCCGACAGGCAAAGAAAGTCAAGAGGAAAGAGAAAACTCCTTCAAACGGAAGTCATTTTGTTTGAAGGAGTTCCTGATTTTTCGAATTCCACCGACGATTTATTTCTCTTTTCTTTCGTCTGCCGCCTGGGCGTGGGCTTCGAGACTTTCGGCGCGAGCCAAAACTGCGGCATGTTTGCTCAGCTTCGAGGCTGATTCATGATTCAGGGCAACCAGACTGACGATGTGGACAAAGTCCCAAACGTTCAGCGGGGAGGCGAATCGCGCTGTTCCGTTGGTGGGCATCACATGACTCGGACCGGCAACGTAGTCGCCAAGCGCCTCGAAGGAATGCTCGCCGAGGAATACTCCGCCCGCTGCTTCGATCTTTTCGCTCAAGCCCCAGGGGTCGGCGACGGAAAGGCAGAGATGTTCGGGGGCGTAGGTGTTGGCAAGTTCGGCGGCTTCGAGAACATCATGTGTGATGATTGCGCCGCTGCGGTGTTGCAAAGATTGGGCAAGGATTTCGGCGCGGGGCAAGGTCTCAACCCGACGCGCCACTTCCACTTGGACGGCTTCAGCCAGTTTTCGGGAAGGGGTGAGCAAAATCGCGGACGCCAGCACATCATGTTCCGCCTGTGCCAGAAGGTCGGCGGCGACCCAGCCCGGGGCGGCGGTTTCGTCGGCGATGACCATCGTTTCGGTGGGGCCAGCCAGCCCGTCGATGCCGACTACGCCGAAGACTTGTCGCTTGGCAAGGGTGACGAAGAGGTTGCCAGGCCCGAAGATTTTATCCACCGCGCGGATGGATTCGGTGCCATAGGCGAGGGCCGCAATTGCCTGCGCTCCGCCCAATGTATAAACTTCTTTAATGCCGAGGAAGGCGCACGCGGCGAGGGTGATATCTGCCACTTCGCCTGTGGCGCGGTTTGGCGGGACGACGACCACGATTTCTTTCACGCCCGCCACCTGCGCCGGTACGGCAGACATGATGACCGTCGAGGGCAGGGGGGCGGTTCCGCCGGGGACGTACAACCCCACGCGCTTGATCGGGCGGATGAACTGACCGAGGGTTCCGTCGCCTTCCTGCATCATCCATGAGTTGAGCGGCTGGCGTTCATGAAAGCGGCGCACGCGCTCGGCAGAAATTTTGATCGCGGTGAGTTCCTCATCCGAAATGGATTTGAGGGCATTGGATAATTTTTCGGGCGGCACGCGGAACGCGAAGCGTTCGGCGGTGCGATTATCGAGGCGCTGACTCCACTCTTGCAGGGCGGCATCCCCCCGTTTGCGGACGTCTGCGAGAATGCGGGTGACGGCTTGTTCGGGGGTGAGGGCTTCGCCGAAGATTTTTGCAATCCCATCCAGCACGGTTTGGGATACGGGGAACTCATCGGGCGGTTGGCGTTTGAGGATACCCTGCTTTGCCTCTTCGACTGAGAAAATATTTAACATGGGAACTTCCTTTTCTAACCACCTTGTTACGCAAGGTTTGGATGCGTCCAATTCTACATGATTAATCCCAAATTTAATCTGGACGCAGATGAACGCTGATCGGGAAGAAAAAATCCGCGTTTTCACCTGCCCTTGCGGGCGGTGCAAGGGTCAGCGTGAATCAGCATCCCAAATGCCTTTAAAAACAAACACACCCGCGAAACCTTAATTTCGGGGTGTGTCATGTTTGCAGGGGACTACAACTCCTTGCGCGAGAAGAAACCTTCGATGTGGCGCAGGATACGACGGATGTAGGAGCGCAGTCGCGCAAACCAGCGGTATGGTTCGACACGGACATGTTTCTTGCTGGGAAGCGGGCCGGTCCATTCGACGACCATCGCAGCCCAGGTTAATCCGCCGCCGAAAGCGACGAAGACGACCTTATCCTTTGGCTTGATCTGCGATTTTTGAATCGCCTCAATGGTGGCGATGGGAACAGAGGCGGTGGATGTGTTGCCGTAGCGGTCCACGTTGATGACGAATTTATCCAGCGGCATTTTCAGGTGTTTGGCGGCAGAGTCGATGATGCGGTAATTGGCCTGGTGCGGCACGATCCACTGCACATCGTTGGTGGTGAGTTGGATTTGTTCCAGCGCTTCGGTAACGGCTTTTCCCATCACGCGGGTGGCGAAGCGGAAGACTTCCTTGCCATCCATGTGGATGAAGTGCTTTCCCTCGCGGATGGTGGCTTCGGTGGCTGGACAGTGTGCCCCGCCCGCCGGCACGTTCAATGCGTCGGCTCCCGAACCGTCCGAGTGCATCACTGCCGACATGACGCCGCCGGGTTGGTCGCTCGCCTGCAAGACAAACGCCCCTGCGCCATCGCCGAACAGGATACAGGTGTTGCGATCTTTCCAGTTCGTGAAACGCGAGAGGACTTCCGTGCCGACGACCAGCACATTTTTGATCGATCCGCTGCGGATGGCTTGCGCGCCCATATTGAGGGCGTAGACGAATCCCGTGCAGGCGGCTTGTAAATCGAAGGCTCCCGCCTTCGTCGCCCCAATCTGGTCCTGGATAAGGCAGGCGGTGGCGGGGAAAATATACTCCGGCGAGGACGAGGTGCAGATGATCAAATCCAATTCGGTGGGGACGAGATTTGCAACCTTCAATGCCCTGATCGCCGCCTCCACTCCCATCGTCGAGGGAAAATCGGTTTCGCTGGCAATGTGCCGCTCGCGGATTCCCGTCCGCTCCCGGATCCACTCGTCGCTGGTCTCCACCAGTTTGGAAATGTCGTCATTGGTTAAAACAGGCTCAGGCACATACATGCCCCAGCCCGTGATATGCGCAAATGGCATTTTGTCTCCTTGCTATTTGAAGCGACTCATTACCAGCGTGGCGTTGTGACCGCCAAACCCGAACGAGTTGGACATCACATTTCTTGCTTCAACTTTGCGCGGCTGGTTGGGAACATAATCCAGGTCGCAGTCGGGGTCGGGCGTTTCGTAGTTGATGGTCGGCGGCAGAATGTTGTTCAAGAGCGCCATCGCGCAGATGACTCCCTCGATCGCACCGGAAGCGCCGAGCAGGTGACCGGTCATCGATTTGGTCGAGGAGACGGGGATTTTGTACGCCTGCGCTCCAAACATATTCTTGATGGCGGCGGTTTCGCTCTTGTCGTTCAGGCTGGTGGATGTGCCATGCGCATTGATGTAATCGATTTCGTCGAGGTTCAACCCGGCGTTTTCCACCGCCAGCCGCATGGACATCGTGGCTCCCGCGCCGTTTTCAGCCGGGGCGGAGATGTGGTGCGCGTCGTCGGTTGTGCCGTAGCCCGTGAATTCGCACAGGATGTTCGCGCCGCGTGCCTGGGCATGTTCCAGCGATTCCATAATCATGATCCCTGCGCCTTCACCCATGACAAACCCGTCACGGTCTTTGTCGAACGGGCGCGAGGCTTTTGTCGGCTCATCGTTGCGGGTCGAGAGGGCGGTCATCACATTCATACCGGCCATTGCTATTGCGGTGATTGCTGCCTCTGCCGCGCCTGCAATCATTACATCTGCCGCGCCGCGCCGAATCATTTCAGCGGCTTCGCCCAGCGCGTTTGTTCCCGAGGCGCAGGCGGTTGCCAGCGACATGTTGGGTCCGCGCGCACCGACGCGGATGGCGATGTTGCCCGCCGCTCCATCGGAGATCATCATCGGGATCAGGAAGGGGCTGACGCGGTCCGGTCCGCGCTGGCGCATGACTTCATACTGTTCGATCAAGGTGCTGATTCCGCCGATGCCGGAGCCGATTAAAATTCCCACGCGGTCACGGTTGGCGTCGTCGATGGTCAAGCCCGCATGTGATAATGCCTCCAGTGTGGCAACAGTGGCAAACTGGGTGAAGCGGTCCATCTTGCGGGCTTCACGCACGCCGAACATGGCGGCGGCATCGAATCCCTTGATTTCTGCGGCAAATTTGGTCTTGTGCGCGCTGGTGTCGAAATGGGTGATGGTAGCCATGCCTGACTTCCCTGCCAGCAGCGCTTCCCAGGTTTCTCTTACGCTATTCCCAACCGGGCTGATACAGCCCAAGCCTGTAATAACAACTCGTTTTCGCATTCATGTACTCCTTGATAAATTCCTTTGTCAGACCCCAAAGGTTTCTCCTGCAAGATGGATGCTTGCCCGGTGTGAAAACCTTTAGGAACTTTTGAGCTAACAAAAAAGGACAAGCCTCAAACCTGTCCTTCATATAATAACCCTGATGAGGTTGGGAAGTCACGCGAAAATTCTACAATTTCTTCAACGTCCGCCATGCCTGATGGATGTGCAGGCGGTCATGTTCCGCGATAAACCCGACGACTTCCAAAAAGTTGGTCGGACCAAAAATGGCGTGACGCGCCTTGCGGTTCCAGTCCAGAACTTCCTTGAGTATGTTCAACGTGTTCCGCCTTGCTTCGTTGAATTCTCTCAATGCTGTGGCGCAATCTTCATGCATGTAATCGCGTTGGTTGGCCCACACGCTGGTATCGGGGCGCGGGATGAACGGCTCACCGCCCTCTTTGAACAAATCGATCTGCATCTGGTGGACTTCGCGTTCCGTATCGCGCAAATGGCTGACCAATTCCTTCAAGCACCATTCGTCTGACGTTGGTTTGTGCGACCATGCTGAGCCGTCAAATGCGCGCGAAAAACCGTTGAATACGGCCGGGGTGGCGGCTAGAACTCCGAGAGCAGAATCGACCGATTTGAAGGATGGGGTCAATGTGGATAGGTCGGTGGATTCAAGCCAGGAACGCAGGTCTGATAGTTTGCGCCGCCCCACAGATTCGAATCCCGACGGGGGAGTTGGTTTGTCTCCCACGTAATTGGTTGCCAGCCCAAGCTTTTTCGCAGGGAGGATGTCACGGTCCAGGTCGTTGCCAACCATCAGCACGGGACCGTCCTGCCAGCCCATGCGGCCAAGGACTTCGGCGTAGTAGGCGGGATGCGTCTTGGTGAAGTGGAAATGCTCGAAAGACGAGACGATCTCGAACTGCTCAGGCTCGAAGCCTGCCCAGCGCAGGCGATGATGCGTGGCTTTGCGCGGAAAGAGTGGGTCGGTGGCGATGGCGATGCGGAAGCCCTGCGAGAATGCCCAGTCGATGAAAGACTTTGCCTCAGGCTTGGGCGAGGTCACCCCGCTGAGGGTGGGGAAGATGTGGTCGTAGAAATTTTCGATCACGTCGACAAGTTTCTCGCGGGAGGTTCCAATCTTCGGGTAGAACTCTGCGTTGAAGACCTCCTCCAACGTTTGCGAAAAATCCTCATTTTCCATCATCTTCTTTGTGCCAGACATCAATGCGCGGACCATCACGTCTGGTGCAGCGTGCGGCGCAAGCTCCCGCGATAGCGCCTGGAAGTAGACGG
>CAILWD010000129.1 GCA_903837815.1 uncultured Chloroflexota bacterium
AACACGGTCAATGCGTAAATTATCCGACAACTTCTTCAACTGTCTAAAATCAGGCTTTCTTTCAGAAATCACCGAGGTTGTCAGGCAAGATCCCGATCTTGATCTTGAAATTCGGGAAGGATATATCAATGTCTATTACAAAGGGAATTCCCTGCTTAAGTTAGCTGAGACGAAATCCCTTCAGCACAAAGCTCAAATTGACAAAAAGTTTCTAAAGGGCATCAACCAGTCTTTGGATTTCAACGAAGATACAGTTGAACAATTTATAGGGAATATTCCCTTACTCAAACAAAACGTAGTCAAACACGGCAAACATTCCCTCGAAGTTGAATACGAGCAATTGATCATTCGCGCCAACAATTTCGAGACGCGAAATAACACTGAATACTTGATTGTTGACAGGCAATACGCAAACAATGATGGACGATTTGATTTGACGGGTATCTTTTGGGATAGAAGCCGTCGCCGAAAAAACCAGGAAGTTCCCATCTGTCTGATGGAAGTCAAATTCGCCTTGAACACCGACATCAAGGATATTCACAATCAACTGACGCGATATTACGAATCCATCAAGTCTCACACAGCAGAGATTGCAGAGGAAATGCAGGATGTTTTTCGCCAGAAAATAGAATTAGGTTTATACAAGCAATCACCTGAGCAGACTGAGGCATTGAAAACTCTTTCCTTTTCAAAAAACATAGACCAATTTCAATTTATTTTGTTTTTTGTAGACTACAATCCCAACAGCGCCCTGCTTGATTTACAAAGTCTTTCCGACTTGTCATTTGCAAACCAAATCAAAATTTTATTTGGCGGATTTGCCATGTGGCAAAACAATGTAAAGCCTTTGTCGGATTATTTGTCGTAACAAATTGTCACGTTGAAAACGTGACCTACAAAACTCAGGAGCCGCATATCATGGAAGAAAAATCAGGCGCACAGATCAGCCAGAAGGCATTCGTTCAATCCCTGCTCATCCTGCTGGCGTTGATGATCGTCGCGGGGATTCTCACGCTCGTCGTCCCCGCTGGACAATATCAACGAGTCGAAGTGGACGGGCGCGAAACCCTTCTCCCCGACTCGTTCGCATTCACCGAAAGGCCTGACTACCCCATCTGGCGCTGGTTCACCGCCCCGCTGGAAGTGGTCACAGGTCCTGACGGGTTGACGGTCATCGTCATTATCGTCTTCATTCTGATGGTCGGTGTCGCCTTCGCCATCATGGACAAGAGCGGGATTCTCAAAGCCGCGCTGGCGCGAATCGTCCGCCGTTTTGCGGGACAAAAATACATCCTGCTGTTGGTCATTTCATTTTTCTTCATGGCGCTTGGCGCATTCTTCGGCATCTTTGAAGAGGTCGTTCCGCTCGTTCCGTTGATGATTGCCCTCGCCTACTCCCTCGGCTGGGACACGCTGACAGGCTTGGGCATGTCCATCCTCGCCACCAACATGGGCTTCTCCGCTGCCATCATCAACCCGTTCACCATCGGCGTGGCGCAGGGCATCGCCGAACTGCCCGCTTTTTCTGGCGCGGGCTACCGCATTATCATCTTTGTTGCCATGTATATTTTGCTGGCGCTCTTCCTCACCCGCCACGCGCGGAAGGTGGAAGCAGACCCCAAGTCCTCGCCCGTTTACGCGGAAGAACAAGCCACGCGCGCAAAGTACGCCCACTTCAACGCGGACTCCATGTCCCACGAAAACAAGGGGACAACGCCCGCGCTCATCTTTTTGGGAGTCTGCGTAGCGCTGATCTTCTCCGTGCTGGTTGCCGCGCCCTTTGTCCCCGCCATCAGTGACCTTGCCCTACCCATCGTCGGCTTGCTGTTTTTGGTGGCAGGCGTCGGTTCGGGATTGATCGCTGGAGTCGGCAAAGACGCGTGGAAAGCGGCAGGCGAAGGCTTGGGCGGAATCGCTCCCGCCATCCCCCTCATCCTGATGGCGGCGAGTGTCAAGTTCATCATCGCTTCGGGCGGCATCCTCGACACCATTTTGCACAGCGCGGCAAACGCCTTCGTCGGCGCAAGCCCCATCACCGCCGCCATTTTGATTTTCGCACTGACCCTCGGCATCGAGTTCTTCGTCTCCAGCGGCTCGGCAAAAGCCTTTTTGCTGATTCCCATCCTCATCCCGCTGGCAGATTTGGTCGGCATCACCCGCCAGACCGCCGTCCTCGCCTACGTCTTCGGCGACGGCTTCTCGAACCTCGCCTACCCAACCAGCGCCGTCCTGCTCATCTGCCTCAGCCTGACCGCAGTCACCTATCCCAAATGGCTGCGCTGGGTCATGGGCTTGTGGGTCTGGGTCATCCTCGCCTCGCTGATTTTCCTCGGCATTGCGGTGATGATGAATTACGGACCTTTCTAGATTTCTTCGCGCTGAGCGGCAGTCGAAGCGCATTTATGACCCGTCCTTCGACTTCGCTCAGGACGAAACATAAAACAACATGACTAACATCCCTGCGACATACGAATCATCCCGCGAGCGATTCCGCGCCTCACTTGACGCCATTTCCAACCTTTGGGCTGATTGCCGTTTCATCAGCCATTCCCTCCCCGATAACCCTGACCTGACGATTGACGTTCTTTCCGCAGACGCAACCCGCGAAAAACAAAAACTGCTCATCATCACCACAGGCTTACACGGCATCGAAGGCTATGTGGGAGCGGCAGTTTTACAACTCTTCATCGAAGAATTTCTGCCGCGCCTCGACCCCGAAACAACGGGACTGCTGCTTGTCCATCCCATCAACCCGTACGGGATGAAACACCGCACCCGCGTCAACCAAAACAGCGTTGACCTCAACCGCAACTTTGAAGAAGACTTCGAGTCGCTCAAACCCCTAAACTCACACTACGAATCGCTTGGGTATTTGTTGAATCCAGCGCGTCCGCTCAACCATCCGCATTACGAACGAATTGCGTTTTTGTGGAACATGATGAAAGCTTTACCCAAAGGCGCGCAGCACATCCGCGAGACGGCTTTGATGGGACAATACCGAGTCCATAACGGGATGTACTTCGGCGGCTTCGAAGCGCAGACGGAAACCAAATTCATTCAACAGACCGTGCTTAACTCAACGAGCGACTACGCGCAAGTTGTTTTTCTCGACATCCACACGGGTTACGGTCCGCGCTGGCAGATGACGGTTTGCAATCCGCCGTCAGAGAAGATGACTGCCAAAGAAACAGCAACCCGCTTCGGGCTTCCGCTGGTGGTGGGAGTCAATCCCGAAGAGTTTTACACCATCCACGGCGACATGGTCGAATACTTCTACAAGATGGTCACCTCGCAATATCCAGATAAAAAAATCTACGCAGCCGCTTTTGAATTTGGCACCTATGGTGACTCAATCCTGAATGGGTTACGCAGCCTGCGGACAACAGTTTACGAAAACACCCTGCGCTGGTTCGGCGGACACAACGTGGCGCGCGAGTGGATGAAACACAAATACGACGAGCTGTTCATGCCGTCTGACTCGAAGTGGTGGCAAAAAGCCGAGTTGGACGCGCGTCAGGCATTCGAGGGCATCCTCCAAGCCGAGGGATATTTAAAATAAAACCACAAAGGGGACAAAGGGTCACAAAGGAAAATGCCTTCGTGTACCTTTGTGACCCTTTGTGGTTAAGAATTACGTCGTCTCCGTCACCTTGCGGATACTTCGCGGTTGTTCAGTGTCGTAGCCTTTGGCAAGGGTCAGGTGATAGGCGAACAACTGCGCGGGCAAAATGCTCACCAGCGGAGAAAGCCATTCGGGAACGTCGGCGGGAATGGTCAGCGGGATTTGCGCCAGCGACAACGCCTTTTTATCGTTTGAAATCACCACCAACTCGGCAGAGAGCTCGCGCAAGCGTTTGAGCATTTCCAGCATTGAATCAAAGACCTTGCCCTTTGGCGCAACCGCAAAAACAGGATAGCCCTTTACCATCATCGCAATTGGACCATGTGCAAAGTCGGCGGAGGAATACGGCTCGGCGATGATGTAGGTCAGTTCCTTCATCTTCAGCGCCCACTCGAAAGCGGTGGCGTAGTTGAAGCCGCGTCCCAACACAACGGTCTGGTCGATGTAGCGGTAGCGCTGCGCCGCCTGTGAAATGAAATCGTTCAGTTTCAACACCTGAGTCATCCACGCGGGGACTTTTGCCAAATCAACCCATGCTTTTTTATTTCCATGCAGGGCGGTGGAAAGCATCGCCACTGCCATCAACTCAGCAGTGTAGGTTTTGGTCGCGGCAACGGCTCGTTCCGCGCCCGCCTGCACATCGAAGACAAAATCCGAAGCCTGCGCCAGCGGAGAATTCGACTCGTTGGTGATGGCGAGAGTCAAACAACCCTGCTTCCTGCCTTCATCCAACACGCTGACAATATCAGGCGACTTGCCCGATTGCGAAATGCCAATCACCAGCGCGTTCTTCAATTTGGGCGGTTGCTTGTAATACGTGAAAAGCGATGGCGTCGCCAGCGCCAGCGGCAGACCGTTCATCGCGCCAAGCAAATAGTTGGCGTAGCGTCCCGCGTTGTCGGATGTGCCACGCGCAGCGAGGAAAACATATTGGATGTCGCGCTTTTGAATCTCGGCGGCAATCCGCTCGACAGTTTTGCGCTGTGAAAAAAGCAGGGATTTGATTCGGTCGGGTTGTTCGGTGATTTCAGCGTGGAGAGTCATGGGTTATTTGATTCCTGGAATGGAAACGGGTAGCTGTCCCGTCATTTGCGCAAAGCCAAAGATTGCCCTAGCAACAGCCTTCATGGATGGCTCCAAAATACTGTAAGTACATATATATGTCGAAGCCTGCGGGAAAGCGGCCAGGTCATACGGCAGGCGCATGGAAATGACGATCACAGGCTTGTCAGTTTGCAACAGGTCACGAACAAACTGCGCCTGATTTTCTTCGGTATACGCGTTGATCGTGCCTACGATGATAACATCATATCCGCTCACATGTTCAAGCACGGATGCAGACTCTTCTGCGGTTGGGGAAAATGGAATATTGAACTCATCCACATTTGGATGATAAGCGCGGAGCGAATCTGCAAGTTTGGATTTTACGTAGGAAGAGGTATCCGCAGGGGTGAGGTCTTTCGGCATGGGAATAATGACCGCAATTCTTTTTCCCGCTTCAAGTTGGAGCGGCAGAAATTGGTTTTGATCGCGCACCAGGGTGATGGATTTTTCCGCAATTTCATCAGCGACGCGAAGATGCTCAGAGCAGCAGATCACACTCAAGTCGTGGCGAGACTCATGCGCGGCAATCCAATCCTTGAGGCGGGAAATTCTCATAAAAGATGTTTGCAACTCATCTGCCGTCAGTTGACCATTTTGCGCGCCGTGCAATAAAGATTCAAACGCGCGGGTGTGATCCTGCGGGTCACTGGTGATTAATAACAAATCCACTCCTGCTTTTGCGGCACGCAGGCAATCCTCACGCAAAAACTCGCCCTGACGAATAGCACGCATGTCCATTGCGTCGGTTGTGACCACACCGTCGAATCCGAGGTTGCGACGCAACAATCCAGTGATGATGTTTTTGGATAAAGTCGCAGGAGGAGCATTTTCACCGTCGACCGAAGTAATGCCAAGATGCGCGGTCATCACAAGTTTGACATCCGCTTTGAACGCGGCGAGAAAGGGGGGAAACTCAACAGATTGAAGACGCTCCAGTGAATGTGGTACAGTCCCCAGTCCGTGATGAGAATCGCTGGCGGTATCACCGTGACCCGGAAAATGCTTGACTGTGGCAGCCACTCCCTGAGCTTGCATCCCTTCGATAAGCGCGGCGGTTAACTCGCCCACAAGTTGCGGATCTTCGCCAAAAGAACGCACGCCCACCACTGGGTTTTGCGGGTTGATATTTACATCAGCACACGGCGCATAATTGACATTGATTCCCAACGCAGACATCTCGCACCCCAAGACTTCGCCTGCTTTGCGCGCCAGTTCTGCAGAACGCGTTGCACCCAAAGCCATATTGCCAGGCAAGGGAGTACAGTCGCCCACAGCCATCAACTGGCCACCTTCCTGGTCAGTGGCGATCAACAATGGCGGAAGATTCAAATCACAGGCAAGGCTTTGCAGAGATCCAGTCAATGCCCTAATCTGCTCCAAAGTCCCAATATTCAAACTACGAAAAAGGGAAATACCGCCAGGATGATATTTTTTGAAAGACTCAACGATTTCAGGTGACAGGGTTTCCTTGCCACG
The DNA here is from genome assembly GCA_903837815.1 of uncultured Chloroflexota bacterium. Lineage (GTDB taxonomy): Bacteria > Chloroflexota > Anaerolineae > Anaerolineales > Villigracilaceae > Villigracilis. The sequence continues at coordinate 6,203 of CAILWD010000129.1, forward strand.
AAATGCAAAAAGAAGTTTCTGCCCGATGAGATGTTCGAGATTCACGTTAGCCTTTCAGTCCTGAAACAACAACGCTTTCGAGGATAAAACGCTGGGCAAAGAAAAACACAATGATGAGCGGGACAGTGGTAAGCACGGCAGCAGTCATGATGGTGGGCCACTGTTGAACGGTCTGATTAATATTGTACAGGGTCGAAACATACACAGGCAATGTATAAAGGTCAATGGTTTGCAAATACATCAGCGGGGTAAGCAGGCTGTTCCACAAACCAACGAATAAAAAGGTGGCCACAGTGGCAAGCGGAGCTTTGACCAGCGGCAGAATTACCTCCCACCAAATCTGAATGTGACTTGCTCCGTCCACAAAGGCGGATTCATCCAGTTCCTTTGGAATTTGCGACATCGCCTGGCGCAACAAAAAAATCATTGCCGCGCCGCCCGCAAAATAGCCGGGAATAATCAGCGGATTGAATGTGCCGATCCAATTCAATTTATTGAAGAACACATACTGCGGAACAATCAATGCCTGCGGCGGAATCATCATGGTTGAGAGCATGAGGAAGAAGACCACGTTTCGTCCCGGCCATTCAATGCGGCTGAAGGCATACGAAACAGCAGCTATGGAAATCAAGGTACCAGCCAAAGCAAGCGTAACATAAAAGACGGAGTTGAAATACGAACGCAGGAAAGCCTCGTTCTTGAAAATATCGACATAAGCCTCCAGCGTCGGCTGGTCGGGAATCCACACGATGCCAGGGGAGTTTGTTTCCTCCAAAGTTTTCAAAGAGGAGGATATCATCCAGAACAACGGAAAGCTCATCAACACTGTCGCGCTGGTGAGGAGGAGATAGAGCAATACGCTTTTGAGCATAGGCAGGTAATTTTTCATTCCGCTCCTCCTAGTAAACATCATAGGTCACCCAGCGATCCTGCAATTTGAACTGGATGACCGTGACAATGAGAATAATGACAAGAATGACCCACGAGATCGCCGAGCCGTACCCAATTTCGAAATGGCTGAAACTTTTTTGCCAGAGGTAGTACACCATCGAGATCGTGGACGAGACAAGCGGCTGATTATCGCGGTAGAGAACGAAGATCGGCTCGAAGATTTGCAGGGAGCTGATCATGCCGACGACAAGGTTATAAAAGATGTAAGGAGTGAGCAGCGGGAAGGAAATTTTCCAGAAGCGCTGCCAGCCCGAAGCTCCGTCCACTTCCGCAGCTTCGTGCAATTCTTTGGGAATATTGTTCAATCCAGCGAGGAAAATCAACATCATCGCGCCGCATCCCCAGACCATAAGTAAAACCACAGACATTTTCGACCATAGCGGACTTTGCACCCAAAGCGGCACACGATTTTCAGCGGGGAAACCCGCCTCAAGCACCTTCATCAGCAGGTTGTACTTGCCTGTGTTAAGCCCAAGAAAGAAAGCGGTGGTTATCTCCTGGATGAAGATCAAACCACGGTTGAGATAGCCAAACGGGGGAAAAGCCACAGTCACCGCACGGATGATCTGATTGATGATGCCGGTGCCCGTGTTCAACATCAGGCGCCAGCATAACAGGACGGCGGTATTGAATCCCAAAATTACCGGCAGATAAAACGCCATGCGGAAAACGCGCTCACCGTGCATTTTCTGATTGAGCATGACAGCAAGAAAAAGAGCAAATGCCATTTGCAACGGCAGGCCGATAACAGTCAGATAAAGGGTATTGACAATGGAAGAGCGAAAGCTATCGTCTTCAAATAAGAGCGTGCGGTAATTTTCAAGTCCCACCCAGGCAGCAGGGTCTTTGGCAGTAACGCGGTAATCGGTAAAGCTCCAATATAAAGAGAAAGCCAGCGGCACCACCACAAAAATCAAAAAGCCGGCAATCCACGGAGCAGCGAAGAAATACCCTGCGAAGGTATTCTCCTGATATTTGGAAGATTTTCCGCGCAACCTGGCGATAAAGCGCGCAACAAACCCCAACGCGTAACTGCTGGCAATGATGAAAACGACTGTAAGTGCGGCGGTAAGCAATACATTTAGATACGGATTTTCAGGCATGGCTTCCTCTGGTACAACCACAACCTTGGGCAGAGAGTATGTTCTCTGCCCAAGGTTGTATTTCA
>CAILWD010000130.1 GCA_903837815.1 uncultured Chloroflexota bacterium
ACTTGAGCGAGAAGCAGCACGTTTTATAAATAACACTTTCAAAGGCTTTGGTCCAAAACAATCACGCAATTTTTGGCAGGCACTAGGATTGACCAGATATGAGTTTGTTTTGGATTCCCGAGTAACCAAATGGCTTAGAGAGATAAATTTTCCCATACCTCTTACGCCAATGAGTTTGGGGGAAGAAGAGTTTTATTGTTTCCTCTCAGATATCCTTCGCAATTTCTGCATCGAAGCGGATGTGTTACCATGCGTTTTGGATGCCGCGATTTTTGCTAGTTTTGACAAGGAAGACTGGGCGGAAGATTCAGCAGTTTGGTAAAGCTACTTACGCGACAATTTCATCCTTCATCCCTCATCCTTATGATTTTCGACGAATCCACTCTCCGCAAACTAAACCAACTCACCCTCGTCGCCTCGCGCATCCGCTCAGGAGCGATCAAGGGCGAGCGGCGTTCGTCGCATCGCGGCAGCAGCGTGGAATTCGCGGACTATCGTAACTACACAGCGGGCGACGACCTGCGCCGTCTCGATTGGAATATCTACGCGCGGCTTGAAAAGCCGTTCATCAAATTACTGGAAGAGGAGGAAGACCTGGCGGTGTACGTCTTGATTGACGGTTCCCGCTCGATGGACTGGGGCGATGGCGAAGAACACAAGTTCAACTACGCCCTCAAACTTGCGGCGGGCATCGGCTCAATCGCGCTCAGTTCTGGCGATTTACTCTCCGTTGGATTTCTGCAAGGCGGGTGCGTCGCTGCGGAGTTTAGCCCGTCACGCGGAGGCTACGCCCTGCCGCGTCTGTTCAAGTTTTTGGAATCACTCGAAGCCAAAGCGGACACCGACCTCAATGCCTCGCTGAAAGCCTATTCCGTCCCGCCGCGCCGCGCAGGGCTGGTGATTCTCATCTCCGACTTTTTCGCCGCCGATGGCTACGAAACGGGTCTTCGTCAACTGCTTGGGCGCGGACACGAAGCCGCGCTGATTCACGTCCTCTCGCCTGATGAAATTGACCCGCCGCTAGCGGGCGACTTGCAACTCGTGGACATCGAAACAAATGCCCAGCAGGATGTCTCGATAGACGGCGGCTTGCGCAACTTGTACAAAGCCCGCGTCCGCGAGTGGATTCAATCCATCCAAACCGACTGCCGCAAACATGGAATCCGCTACCTCGATTTGGTCACCAGCCAACCGTGGGAGCAGGTGTTGCTGTTGGAAATGAGAAAGTCGGGATTAGTGAAGTAATTGGTAAATGGTAATTGGAGATTGAAAATCGTCCGCCCAATTACCAATTACTAATCACCAATTACCATCGCCATGCAATTATTAACTCCCTTTGCCCTCGCACTCTCCACATTAGCAGTTCCCATCATCCTGCTATACATGCTCAAACTGCGCCGCAAGCAGACTCAGGTCTCTTCGACGCTGTTGTGGGAGAGACTGTTGCGCGAGAAACAAGCCAACGCGCCGTGGCAAAAACTCAAACGCAATCTTTTATTATTTCTGCAACTGCTGATTCTCGCCGCACTGGTGGCAGCATTGGCTCGCCCTACGCTGGAAACAAAAGTCGTCACGTCAGGTTCGGTCATCGTCATGCTGGACGCGTCCGCTTCGATGAACGCCACAGACGTGAAGCCGTCCCGCTTCGAGGAAGCGCGGAAGTCCGTGCTGACCCTCATCAACGGGCTGACCAGCGACTCCGCCATGACCCTGATTCTCGCGGCGCAAACTCCGCAAACCCTCATCGCTTCCGAGACCGACAAGTCCCTGCTGAAGGCTGCGCTCTCGAAGGCGCAAGTCACGCAGGGCAGCGTAGATTGGTCAGCCGCGTTCGCGTTGGCGGCAGGAGCCACTCGCAACGGAATCAACTCAACGGTGGTCATCGTCTCCGACGGCGGATTGCCCGACACAGGTTTGCCGTCCCTGCCAGGCGAGGTGCGCTACATCCCCGTCGGTCAATCGGACGACAACCTCGCCATCTCCGCGCTGGCTGTCCGCGCCCGCGAAGCGAAAGGCGTCCCCCAACTCTTCGCGGAGGTCACAAACTACAGCGGCGCAGACCGCAAAATCCTCCTCTCGCTCTATCTCGAAAACGACCTCTTCGACGCGCGTCAGTTGGATGTCCCCGCCCATTCGCAAAAGAGCATCTCGCTCGAAGACCTGCCCATCGCCTCCGCCGTGTACAAGGCGCACATCTCCGACCCCACCCAAGACGAGGCGCTGGATTCGCTCCCGCTGGACGACACTGCCTTCGCTGTGTATCAATCGTCCGCCGCGCGCCGCGCCCTGCTCGTCTCCAACGGCAACCTCTTCCTCGAACAACTGCTGGCATCGCTCCCAGGCATCCAACCATTCCGCGCCCTGCCCGCCGCCGACGGCACACTGCAAATCCCCAACGAGCCGTTCGACCTCTACATCTTCGACGGTGTTCTCCCCGCTGAGTTGCCCAAGGCGAACCTGCTGCTCATCAACCCGCCGACCAACCCATTTTTTACAGTCGGCGAGACGGTCAAGGAAATCAAGAATATTCAAGTCAACGACCACAGCCTAACCCGCTATGTGGATTGGAAAACCGTCCACGTTTTGCAGGCAGACAAGGCGACCATGCCGAACTGGATGAATGTGCTGATTGAATCGGACTCGACTCCGCTGGTGGCTGCGGGCGAAACAAACGGACAGCGAATCGCCGCCCTGACCTTTGACCTGCGCGAAAGCGACCTCCCCTTGCAGGTTGCCTACCCGATTCTTTTTTCCAACCTGATTAATTACCTCGCCCCACCCAGCGCCTTTGCCTCATCCCAATCTTTGAGCGCAGGCGAGACCCTCACCCTCGTCCCACCAACTGACGCGGAGCAAATCGTCATCGCCTCACCATCTGACAAAGCCTACACCCTCGCCGCGGGACAGACTTTATTCAGCGAAACAAACGAACTCGGCTACTATGCCGTCAACTTCATCTCGAAGGACGCCACCAAAGCCGAATACTTCGCGGTCAATTTGTTCGACCCCGCTGAGTCGAATATCAGTCCGCGTGAGAAATTGCAGATTGGCAGCACGTCCGTCACTCCCGCCGTATCCCAGCAAGTTGGTCTACAGGAATTGTGGAAATGGCTGGCAGGGTTAGCGTTGGTGGTGTTGATGATTGAGTGGCAAGTTTTCCATCGGAAAACATTGAATGTTAGACTTCCGAAGTCTTAAAGACTTCGGAAGTCTCGGATACAGGAGCCTCATGCCTCGCAGAACAACCCCTTTTCTCCCCGATCAGTATTATCACTTCTACAATCGCGGCAATAATCGGCAAGCGGTTTTCTTTGAGCGCGACAACTATCTTTATTTTCTGCGAGGACTCAAGAAGTATATTTGTAATAATGTGGACATTGTCTCCTATTGTTTAATGCCCACGCATTATCATATTTTGGGAAGGGTGAAGAATCAGACTTCCGAAACCCAGACTTCCGAAGTTTTAAAAACTTCGGAAGTCTTAACCTCCAAAGCCGTTTCGCTCGCCATGCAAAAGTTTGGGATTTCTTACACCAAAGCCATCAACAAACGCTTTGAACGTGTCGGCGCATTGTTTCAGGGGCAATTTCAAGGAAAGCCAATCCAGCATTACAATCACCTGCTCAACCTTTGCGTTTACATCCATGCCAATCCTGTAAAAGACGGCTTGACCGCTGCACCCGAAGATTGGGAGTTCTCAAACTATCTCGAATGGATGAACCCGCGCGAGGGAACGCTGGTCAACCGTGAGTTTATCGCGGATAATTTCGGCACTACTGAGGAATACAAAAACCTCGTTATACAACACCTCAAAACGAGAGACCTGCCCGACGATGTGAGAAAATATTTGCAAGATTTGGAAAAATAGACTTTCAGACTTCCGAAGTCTTGAAGACTTCGGAAGTCTCACAACCACTGTCCTTTATGCGCTTCACCTCCCCCCTCTTCCTCCTCCTTCTGCTCCTCATCCCACTTGCGGTGTGGATGGGCTTGCCTGCGTCGGGAAAATCCAGAAGGCGCGAGATGACTTCGTTGATTCTGCGGGGAGTGATTTTGCTTTGCCTTATCCTCTCCCTCGCTGGACTCGAACTCGTCAAGAGCGGAAACAACCTTGCGGTGGTCTTCCTCATGGATGTGTCCGACTCCATGCCGCAGCAAGCCGTTGAGCAGGAAGTGGCGTACGTGCGCGAGGCGCTGAAATCCATCGGCGCGGACGATAAAGCTGCGATCATCCTCTTCGGCGCGGACGCGCTGGTCGAGCGCCCGATGTCGGCGTTGAATGAACTCTCCGCCATCACCTCTGTTCCGATCACAAATCAAACTGACCTCGCCGAAGCCATTCAACTGGGGTTGGCGCTTTATCCTTCTGGCTACGCGAAGCGAATGGTGATTTTGTCGGACGGAGCCGAGACCACGGGCGACGCGCTCAACGCGGCGAAGTTCGCTTCTTCTGCCGATGTGCAAATCGTGGTCATGCCATTTCTCAGTCAGGTGGATGCTGAAGCCCTCGTCACCGAAGTGGACGCGCCCACCCACCTCCGCGCGGGCGAGCAATTCGACCTGAACGTTTCGATTCAGGCGAACCAATCCATGCGGGCGACGGTGCGCGTGCTTGCCAAAAATCAAATCCTGTATGAGGCGGCGCACGAACTTCACAAGGGCAGCCAAACTCTGAGCCTGCCGCTCACCGCCAACGAGACAGGCTTCGTCAGCTACGACGTGCAGATCACGCCAGAGCAGGATTCCTTCTACCAAAACAATCGGCTGGACACCTTCTCACAGGTCGAGGGTCCGCCT
>CAILWD010000131.1 GCA_903837815.1 uncultured Chloroflexota bacterium
GAAGAAATCAAAATGAGCGCGGAGGAGACTGGCAAGTGGGGCATGGTCATTGACCAGGATATTTGCACGGGCTGTCAGGCTTGTGTCGCCGCCTGCGCGATGGAAAACAACATCACCTTCGTCGGTGAAAAAGATTCGGGCTACGGGCGTTCGATGCACTGGATTCGAATCGAACGCTTTTGGGAGGGCGAGTATCCCGAAGTGAAGATGACCCAGAACCAGCCGATGATGTGCCAGCAATGCGGAAGCGCTCCCTGCGAACCCGTCTGCCCCGCGTTTGCGACGGTTCACTCGCAAGCCGAGCAATTGAATTTACAGGTTTACAACCGCTGTGTCGGCACACGTTATTGCGCCAACAACTGCCCGTATCAGGTGCGTTCCTTCAACTGGCGCGATTACGAACGTCCCGAGCCTTTGCCGAATCAATTCAATCCCGATGTCACCGTCCGCCGCCGTGGTGTGATGGAGAAATGCACCTTCTGCATTCAGCGCATTCACAAGGCTCAGGACAAGGCGAAGTCCGAAGGGCGCGAAGTTGTGGATGGTGAATTCACCACCGCCTGCGCTCAGGCTTGTCCCGCCAACGCCATCACCTTCGGGCGGGTGGACGACCCCGAGTCGCTGGTATCGCAACTTACGAAGAAGCGCGGGCACGGCGTCAAACATCTCGAAGAACTTGGCACGCTTCCGAGCGTGACCTATTTTCAGGGAGGGTAAACATGAGCGATAACAAACATCACGACGCCGAAGCGCATTTTCGGGAAAAGCACTTAATGCTCGACCCGCTTCCGCGCGGGCAGATGAACGACATGGTGATGGAATCCATGACGGGCAAGCCTTCGTGGAAGTTTTGGCTGACAGTTCTCGTCCTGGCTGGAATTGTGGCGTACTGCCTTGTCTATTCGTGGGCGGTGTTGATCGCCGAAGGCTTGGGCGTGGCGGGAGTCAACCGTCCTTCGTACTGGGGCGTGTTCCTCGTCAACACCGTGTTCTGGATCGGTATCAGCCACGCGGGGACGTTCATCTCCGCTATTTTGCGCGTGTTCAAGGCTGAGTTCCGCCGACCGTTTACCCGCGCTGCCGAGTTGATGACCACCTTCGGGTTGGTGCAGGCGGGCATGAGCATTTTCATGCACATGGGTCGCGTGTGGCTTTCGTACTGGCTGATGCCCTATCCCAACCAGCGCATGTTGTGGCCCAACTTCCACTCGCCGCTTTCGTGGGACTTGCTTGCCATCACCACCTACCTTCTTTCCTCGACGATGTATCTCTTCCTGCCGCTCATCCCCGACATGGCGATGGCGCGTGACCGCTCGACGGGCTGGCGCAAGGCGGTTTACAAAGTTTTGGCGCTGGGCTTCCGCGGCACCGAAGGCGAATGGACTCACCTGCGTAACGCGATGAACATCTTCGCCTTCGCCATCATCCCCGTCATGTTCTCGGTGCATACCATCGTTTCGTGGGACTTCGCCGCTGCCACCCGCCCAGGCTGGAACTCGACCATCTTCGGGCCCTACTTCATCGTCGGCGCGTTGCACTCAGGCATGGGCGCGGCTGTGGTCGTGCTGGCAGTCATCCGCGCAAACATGAAGCACATGAAGTACTTCATCCGCGCCGAACATTTCGACGCCATCGGCAAACTCATGCTCATCATCTCGATGACGTGGGCGTATTTCTTCTTCAACGATTACATGGTTCAATGGTACGGCGGCGACAAGTGGACGAAGATGCTGCTGCATTATCACGAGGCGGGGCCGATGGGCTGGATGTGGTTTGCGATGCTCATCGTCAACGTGGCGATTCCGTGGGCGATTTTGTGGAACCCGAAGTGGCGATCCACTCCCTGGTTGGTATCCACCGTCGGCATTCTGATCAACGTGGGCATGTGGTTCGAGCGTTACATCATCGTCCCCATCTCCCTCACCATCAACCGAATGCCCTTCACCTGGAGGCAATATCAGCCCGGCATTGAACTGTATCTCGGTGTTGGCACGCTGGCGCTGTTCATTTTGTTGTACGTGCTGGCGTCGAAGTTGATTCCAATGATTCCCGTTTGGGAAGTGCAGGAAGGGCAGATGGCGCACCAATTCAAGAAATATGGACGCGAGACCGTGGTTGCGGTCAGCGAATTGGAATAGGAGGACGACATGACCGAAACGAAAATTGTTGACCTTCTGGCTGTTTTCTCCGACCTCGAACCTGCCGCCGACGCCATCGAGCAGTTACGCGCCTTGGGCGTTCACGACGACTGCATGAACGTCATCTCTGGCATTCCCGTCACCGAAGCCATGCTGGGGCGTCCGCACCAGTGGACGAACGTGCCGCGCATTGCATTTGGCGGGGCGTTGCTTGGTTTTGGCGGCGGCGCGTTTCTGGCGTTTGTTGCTCCGTACTTGTACCCGTACCCAATTCAGGTCAGCACACAGGCGTTTGTCCCTGGCCCGCCTAGCGTGGTTTTGCTCTTTGAAATTACCATGCTTGGGATGCTTCTCTCCACCTTCCTCGGCGTCTTTTTGGATAGCCTCTTCCCGAACTATCGCCCGATGAAGTACGTGCCAGAAATCAGCGACGGCAAGATTGCCATTCTAGTGGAATGCTCGCATGTGGAAGAAAAGAAAATCACCGCCGCCCTCAAGAAACTAGGCGCGGAATCCATCCAGCCTGCGGAGGCGCAACACCTATGAGACTGCTCAAACAACTCGTTTTTGTATTTGCCGCGCTGGTCGTGCTAATCACCGCCTTGATGATTTTCAGCTACGATGTCATCAAAATTGACTGGATTGTATTCATGGAAATTCAGGAGTCTTTTGGCACACAGGAAGAGCCGCGCGCGGTTCCCGCTCAATCGGTTCCTATCGAAGGGGCGGCGTACCTGCCCGGCGTCGAGCCGACCAACCCCATTACAGCGGATGAAGTTTCTGTTTCACGCGGGGCGCAGTTGTTCAGCATTAACTGTTCGCAATGTCACGGAATCGACGGGGCGGGCAGCGGCACGGTGGCGGCGTTTTTGGTCAAGAAGAAACCCGCCGACCTGACGGGCGAAGCCGCCCAAAGTCTGAGCGATGGACAAATTTTCATGACCATGACCAACGGCGTTTTCAACGCGGAAAACTCGCTCTTCCCCGATGTGGAGTTTTCGGGTCAATGCCCGCCGCTGAACGAGAACCTCTCCGTCCGCGAACGCTGGGACGTGGTGAACTACGTCCGCACGCTTGAGGCGGCGAAGCCGTAAATGCTGTAATGTCATTGCGAGGGCGCTTTTGTTCTTCGCCCGAAGCAATCCCCTAATGCATGGAGATTGCTTCCTCGGGGGAGAGCGCCCTCCTCGCAACACTTGCACCTGCATGCAAGTGCAGGTGTGACATGAATCGAATAAGGAAGGCAATTCATGAACGATGATGTACGCAAATATATTTTCGGCGCGATCACGGTGTTCCTCGTTGGCGTGACGGCGTGGATCAGCATTATCTACGTCTCGGCTTGTGGCGTGACGCTTGCCTGCAATCGGGGCAAGCCCTCGGTAGACCGCACGCCCATCCCGACCCTGATTCCCGCCACCTTGCCCGTTTCGGATGTCTCGTGGGACGTTGAAAACCCCGAGCCTGCTCCGCTGACGAACTCCGATACCTGCCGCGTCCCCGCCGTGAATTTCATTGGCGCGTGGGCGGCGTTGCAGACTCCCAAATCCACCGAAGCCGATCCCTTCTATTTTGTGGATGAAGATGGGCAGAACTGCGAAGCGGCTTTCTCCGACGTGCTGGCGCTCCTCAACCAGCCCGACCTGCGCGGAGCAGATTCCCTTGCCTGCACCTCCTGCCACTCCGGAGATTTGACCGTCGCCCCTGCTCAACTGGATTTGAGCAGTTTCACGGGAATTATGACTGGCTCGCGCCGTGAAGCGAAAAAGCCCAAGGGAACCGACATCCTCGGTGATGGCGAGTGGAAGGAATCCCTGTTGTACGATCACCTCGCCGTTGCCAAGCCAAACGTCCCCGGTCACGAGCAGACCTTGAGCGCCGACTACTTGATTTCCGTTGGCAGGCCGTTCGCAGGTCCGCTGCCGACGGCGACCCCGTAGAATCAAAAAAGACCTGTTCGCGAGAGCAGGTCTTTTTTGATCGTGTCACCTTGAGGAAATATGTTTTTCAGTGCAGGTGAGGGTCTCGGTTGCTGTGCCAGGAATGCGGGAGAAGAACAGCCCTCAGCATGACGCAGAACGTTACTTGCAAGGCGCAACCTCAGCGACAAGATTGGCAGAACCTTCCCCCGCTCCATTGAAAGCGACCACAGTGTAATTATATTGTCCCCCGCCCCCAAGGATGGCATCGAGTACGGAATCCGCGTTGGCTGGCAGTTGGACCAGCATCCTGCTATCGCGGTAGATTCGATAGCCATCTTCGTTTCTGGCGGCATCCACCCAGGACAAGCGGATTTTCGCAAAGCCATCCGCACAACTATCTTTGTAGACTAATTGAAGTGGGTGCGCTGGCGGGGAATACGTCCCTTTGTCTACTTTGACAAAGACATTCAACTTCAACAGCGGAGTTCCATTCCCGCTTTGCAACAGCCATATCCCTTGGTGACCTCCCGTCTTCGGCGGGGCGACCATCGTGATGTGGACCGTCATGCTTTCGCCGGGCGCAACGATTTCCCCCTCCGCGATGACGGGATACTTTTCCAGCTGAGCCATGCGGTATCCTGATTCGAATCGGATGGCATAGGAACTGTCCCATGTGCAAGTGCCGCTGTTTTTCAACGTAAATGTCATGGTGAAATACCCATTAGGAGGGACGGGCTTGTTATTTTTCAAGTCTACGAAATCATACGAGACATCATCCCGCCGCCACTCCACGCTTTCCGCTGAATCCACGCAGGCTGTTGGAGTCTCCAAAGTGGGCGTAGACTGCGCCACCGAAATTCCCTCTGTAGCCGCAGGCTTGGCTGTGGATGTCACCGCCCGCGCGGTTGGCAACGTTGCTATTGCGGGAACAGGAGACGGCGTTGGCTGCGATCTACATGCGGAAAGAATCAAAAGAATTAATCCGACGAACTTAATTTTTTTCATCTGTATCTTCCTTTGCGGTATTGTAAGTGGATTATATCCCTGTGGGAAAATTCATCCTGCCACGCCCGGTACTCTGCTGAACAAGCATGGAGGAAGCCGGGCCAGTCACAAGGGTATAGTAGAATTTGACACACGGTAAACACTTTGGCCGTCAGGAGATGCGCACATGCTCGAATTCGTTTTGGTTATTTTGGTTGGATTGATCGGCGGCATCGCGGTTGGGATTCAATCCCCCATTGCGGGAGCCATGGGACAAAAAATAGGCGGCACCGCCAGCAGCGTCATCGTCCACCTAAGCGGGCTGATTCTTTCGGCGATCCTGCTGGTCTTTCGCGGCGGGGAAAAGATTCGGGATTGGAATACCCTGCCCTGGTACATGTTGGGAGCGGGCATCTTCGGGCTGATCCTGTACCAAAGCATCAACGTGACTTTGCCGAGGCTGGGCGCGACAACCATGCTGGCCTTGATCATCATCGGGCAACTGCTGACCGGCGTCCTGCTCGATACCTTTGGCTGGCTGGGAGTGGCCGCCCGACCGATTGAATTGACCCGCGTGATCGGGATTGTCATCTTACTGGTCGGCGGTTATTTGGTCATCAAATAAAATAACGCCTGCCGTGCCATGCCAACAACCTCCAATCCATCGCGATCGAATTTTCTCGGCAGCCTGTTTTTGACCCTGCTTGCCATTTTGTACTGCCTGCCTGCTCTGACTGCTCCGTATTGGGGCGACAATGACGGCTGGTCTAATTTGCTGCCGGTCATCCATTACCGCGTCTCCATTCTCGACGAACATACCTTGCCGCTGTTTACGAATTTATGGTACGGCGGACGAACTCAGTGGCAGAATCCGCTGTGGAACTTTTTGTATTTTCCAGCCACCTTGATCTGGCTGGTCGCCTCCCTCGCCTGGGGCACGCGCATCGTTTTGGCCGGTCACCTTATCTTTTCATTGCTTGCCGCAAAAAAACTTGCCTCCCTGTTTCTGGATAATGAAATCAGCCGCATATGCGCCGCTGTGGTTCTGGTCTCGCCGATGCTGCCATCCTTGCTGGCAGTCCACTTCGAAAAAATACTTGGCTGGGGATGGATTTTATTATCCATTTACTTCCTGCTCAACGAAAGATACCCTCCTTTGCGTCGTGGTTTCTATTCCGGCCTATGCTGGGGAGTCGTGGCTTTGGCAGGAGACAACTATCACGTTTTGTATTTGGGGATTTTACTCTTCCCTCTGGCGTCGAGTTTCAAGAAAAAAAAACTACTCCTCTCGTTGCTGGGCGGCGCATCCATCGGGCTTCTTCACCTGCCAGGCGTCTGGTACTTGGTTGGACAGGCAAGGTCCAACCCAATTGAATCGATTCCGCTGTGGAGCATGAATTTGCTGGGGGTATTCACCTCGCTGACGACTGGATTTGCCAGCCCAATTTCCTGGGAGACCATGGCCCTGATCGGCGTCCCCGTGTTTTACTTGTTCCTGCGGTCTCTGTATCTGGATTTGCTCAAGTTATGCGGCGGCCATCCCGACGAATATCGAAGACAAAAAGCAGCCTTGCTCTTGTCCCTCGTCATTCTAACCCTGATGGCAATTGGCTTTCTTTACAAAGGGCATCACCTGCTCGACACGTTTCGCGTGCCAGCTCGCGCAATTTCTCTCACGGCAACCATAGTTACGCTGTATGGGATGATAAGCCTAAAGGGAGTTTCGCGTCAACAAAAGTTTCGCCCCGGCTTGTTTTGGATTGCGTCTGCTTTGCAGATTGCGCTTTTCTCCATTTATGTGATTCAACCCACTGGCTCGCAACACAGCCCATACGATCCAGAAGCGCGGCAGTTGGCGGGTTTTCTCAAGGCCGAAAATGCGAGCAGCGTTTGGATCTCCGGTACGCATTTGAGCGACATGTACATCGATGTAGCCCTGACCCAAAACGGCATCTCGCTGCCGAACGCATATTATGGCGACATGGGACAGGACGTGACTGTGAACGGCGCCCATTGCGGATATTCGTTCGATTATCTGATCAGCCTGTCGGAAAATAATGGCGGAACGACCATTGAATTGGAAAGCGCCATTTCCAGCCGGGCGCTGGCTTCAATGCCTCTTAATGACTTGCAGCATATAAAGCGCGTGACGCTAAATTCGAAATCTTATGATATTTTCCGCGTTGTTTGCGATTTGGAGTGATAGGGACTCTAATGCCCCGCATTTTCAATCCCGTAGAAAATCCCATATCCCGCCAGGTGCGGGTCACTCTCCCAGTAGCCGCAAAGCTGCGTCAGAGTCCCCAACTTCGGGAGCGTGTCTGTGGGAAGGACGGCCATGACGTTATGTCCGCTGAGATGATCAAGGGTGAGGAAGATGGTCAGCGGCGCTTCGAGACTCCCTGCCCATCGAATCATATATCCGTCTGCAAGGGAATGGGAGTTTTCCTTGAACGTCCCGATGTGGAAGTTCGGCATCCAATCGAGGAAGGGGGTATTTTGTTTTTTCAGGTGGATATACGTCCCCTCGTCGAACCGGACGGCAATGGATGTTGAGCCTTCGGCGCAGGAAATTGCTGGAACAGATTCCGGCCTCGCTGTGGATTGAATCATGACCGGGAGGATCGACAGGGCGGGGAGCAGAATCCAGAAGAAGACCAGCATGGAAGTTGACACGGGCAGAGCCGGCTTGTCGAGAATTCTTTCCATCAGCAGGATGCGTTTGAGCCGTTCCAAAATGAAGTTCAGTCCCAGGGCAGGCAGGGCGGCAAAGACCACAATGCTTGCGGCGTAGGGTCTCATGCGGTAGGCGTCGGTGGGCGGCAGGAAAGGGACGGAGATGAAAATTCCGAGGGCGGCGGTCAAAACCAGGCTGTGGATGGGGTCTTTGCGTTTCTGCGCCCAGGCGAAAATCCCCAGCAGGCAGAGGGTGTACATGATCCAGCGCGCCGCGACATTAACACTCCAGTTTTCCCCTTCGATATAGGAATAGATGTTGTACCAGGAATCCGAAAACAACATCTTCCAGTTGAAAAGGGCTCCTCGCGCTGTCTGCAAGGGGTTGGCGCGGATCAAGTCGAACGCCAGTTGGTAGACTCGCTTCGACTGCTCCGGTTCCTGGATTTGTTGCAACTCTGGATGGGCTTGAAAAACGTATGCCCATGACTTTCCGCCTGAGGCAAGCCCGTAAAGTGTGTAGGAAAAATTTGCAAAGGGAACACCGCCCGGCACGGCGATCAGGCGGGTGAGCGTCAGGGTGAAGATAAACCCCAAAGCTACCGCGCTTGTGCCGATGAAAAGCGCTTTCCACGAAATCCATTTGTTTTCTTTCAACAGCCGCCCCGCCCAAAGGATGAGCAGGGGCAGCATGAAGAATGCGCCCGCTCTCGCGTTCAGCGCCAGGGTAGTGGCGAGCAGTCCGAACCAAAGGTATAACAGGCTTTTTGTGGATGCCCCCCGCCAGAGCAACCCAAAGCCCAATGTCCCCAAAAGCACGCCGAGGTTCTCAGACATGCTGATTCCGCTGTGGGCGCGGTAGAACAGGAAAAGCGCCATCAAGACAAAGACCGCAAACTCTGCCCCATGTGTGCGCTGAATTTCACGCGCTGTAAGATAACAGGCAAGCCCGGTTAGGAAGGTAAGCGCGGCAAGAGCCGCCATCAGGTTGTGCCGGGTCAGGGTTAGGATGACTGCGAACAGCGAACCAAAAAGCGGGCGACGGGCGGAAAAAATGGAAAAATCCTCCCCGTTTATCAGCCGCAGAGCGTCCATGTAATAGGAGTTTGCATCGAAGAGCGGAATCAACCCGCTCAGGAGCGTGGATTGTGAATGTCCTGAAGCCCAAAGCCCTGCCAGCGGCATGGCGAAGAGCGAAAGCGTGGTTGCCATGCCGACCAAATCTCCGAAGCGGTTGGGGATGCGAAAAGCCAGGTACATGACCAGCGCCGCAAGTGGAATGACCAGCCCGAAGCCAGTCCGCAGGGACATGCTGACCGGTCGCAGCAGGTTTGGAGAGCGGTTCGCCAGAATCAGGCTGAAAAGCGCGGCAGAGATTGTCAGAAGGAAAACCTGCCAGAGCAGGGGGGTGACCTTGTGGATGAAGTCGTTTTTCATGGTGAGTGGCAAAATTATACCCGTTAGTCCCTGCCCTCACGCAGGGGGTACCAAGGTCAGGGAGAAACCTCCGCAATGGCATTAAATTTGCTGATATACTAAGAAAGTTGCCTGAACAATACAATTTGCTTTGCCTCCCCAAATTACAAATAACAATTCCCGCCCAAGGCATGAGTTTATGACCGATAAACCTGTTTCGCTCACCGACCTGAATACCGCTGACGAGGAAACACTGACTCGTAAATTGCAGGTTTCTCCCCGCATCGCAAGGCGGATCATTGCTTTGCGTCCCTACGAATCTACGGGACAGTTGGGTAGGGTTTGGGGACTGGACCCCGCTGTGTCGCAGCGCGTCGAACCCGACAAGCCGCCGGCCGTGGAGAGGCCAGCCCCTGTTGTGGAAGCGCCCACCGCTCAGTTTGTACAGCCTCCGCCATCTTCGGCAAAACGGGAGGAAAATACCGCCGTCGCACCGCCCGTCACAGCCAATAAAGGCTCCTGGAAAACCAGCCTCCTGTTGGTATTGATCCTCTTGCTTGGCGCATATTTTCGTTTTACAGGTTTAAACTGGGACGACGGACAGCACCAGCATCCCGACGAGCGCTATATTTCGATGGTCATTGGGCAGATCAAGGAGGTGAATCCAGCCCAATATTTCGATACCGCGAACAGCCCGCTTAATCCCCTGCGCTTTGGGTCCTATACCTACGGCATGTTCCCGCTGTTTTTCACACACATGATTGCGAAGTGGCTGGATATGACCGATTACGACACGGTCACGCTGGTGGGCAGGGCAATGTCGGGCGTGTTCGACCTGCTTGCCGTTTGGATGCTGTATATTCTGGCGAAACAACTTTACGACAGGCGCGTCGCGTTGATTGCTGCGGCATTGGGGGCGGCGACTGTCCTCCAGATTCAACTCTCGCATTATTTCACGGTCGATTCATTCTCCACCGTCTTTGTCGTCGCGGGATTTTATTTTGCCCTGCGAGCCATTCCCGTTCACAAGTCTGATGAAAGAATCTCGTGGTTCAACCTGATCTACTTTGCGTTGTTTGGATTTGTCATCGGGTTGGCTGGCGCATGTAAGATCAACACCCTGCCGGTGTTTGGCATCATCGCCCTCGCTGGGATTGCCCGTCTAATTACTGATTGGAATAAGGCAGACTTTTATCATGCGCTGAAAGTCGTCTTGTTGGGCTTTTTACTGGCGACAGTCGGCGCCGCAGTCTCCTTCCGCATTTTCCAGCCCTACGCATTTTACGGCCCCGGCTTCTTTAGCGTGGAATTGAATGAAAACTGGCTGCGGGTTATCAAAGAAGTTGTCAATCAAGTTGCGGGGAACTCGGACTGGCCCCCCAACACACACTGGACAGACCGCCCGACTTCCTATGCCTGGGTCAACATGGTGGTCTGGGGCATGGGAATTCCCCTCGGTTTGACTGCCTGGCTGGGATGGGCATGGGCCTTCAAACGCATCTGGGATGGAGACTGGAGCCGTCATTTCCTGCCGTTGATCTGGGTGGGCGGATACTTCATTTGGCAGAACATCCAATTTTGGCGCTACATGCGCTACTTTGTCCCCATCTACCCCTTCCTTATTTTGTTTGCAGCCTGGGCGCTGGTGGAGATTTACGACCGCACCCGCGAAAGCCGCGAACGCTGGCTGACCGGCGGCCTCAAATCTGCCTTGAAATTTTCCGATTGGCGCTTGACCTGGAAGGGAGCCGTTGGCGTCCTGCTTCCCATTCTTGTGCTTGCGGGGACCTATGCCTTCGCCTTTGCCTTTACCCGCATCTACAACCGCCCGATGACGCGCATTGCCGCCTCGGAATGGATTCTTGAAAATATCTCCGCGCCATTCAATGTCATTGTCGATACGCCTTCCGGCAGCCGTTCCTATCCGGTGGCAGTGAGCAACCGTCAGATGGTCGAGCCTGGACATGTAGGAACTGGCAATATTCACGTCGAACAATACGGGACCGTCTCCCAGATTACTTCCACCGACATCCGACAAGTGGGAGTGAGTTTTTACTTCAATCTAAGCCGCGATCCCGAAAAGAATGACATTATCACCGAAGGCAGGCTGGCAATTCAAGACGACAACCAGAACAGCCGGCAGGTCATCTCCTTTGGCGACATCAACCTGAACGCGGGCGAAACGTATTATTTC
Organism: uncultured Chloroflexota bacterium; assembly: GCA_903837815.1. Classification (GTDB taxonomy): domain Bacteria; phylum Chloroflexota; class Anaerolineae; order Anaerolineales; family Villigracilaceae; genus Villigracilis. Next base: position 11,331 of record CAILWD010000131.1, read on the forward strand.
AACTATCGCATTCAGAGCAGCAGCGAATTTTCCTTCTCGAATCTCACCCTGGCCCATGTGGATGAAAACCAGCCCAACATCCCCGTTGACCTGAACCTGCAATCCCAATCCGGCGTTTTGGAAGGCACACTGCCGCTGACGCCGCAACAGCCTCTCACCCTGAACCGCTTGAAGATGGACGGTTTTCGTCAGGCCTTTGAGCCAGGCGAAACCACCTTGAAGGTTTCCATCTACAAGGATGGCGATGAAACTGTGCTTGGAGAAACTTCGCAAACCCTGTCGTTTACCGAACCGGGACTGCGGCTTTCCCCGACCTTCGATTTCTCTCCCATCGAAATGCGCGGCGGGCAGACGTATCAAGTGCGCTACGAAGTAACCCAAGGTTCGCCGCTGCGTATTTTGGGCGATTCCTTTACTCTCGAAACCTCGTGGGATGATGCCCTGCCCCTGAACATCAAGAAGTACGATGCGCAGGGTGGAATCTACTCGCCTTTGAACCTCGAACTCTACGAGCCGGACACGCCCGAAAAGCGCGAGAACATGATTCGGATTCTCGGCGAGAGCAATTACATCGTCATCCCATCGAACCGCGCCTACGATGCCATGCCCCGCCTGCCCATGCGCTACCCGATGACCTTGAAATACTATCAGGCGTTGTTCGACTGCAACTGCATGGGCGACGCGCTGGAAAACAAAGCCTACGGACTTCGACCTCCGTTCAAGAGTCCGCTTGGATTTGAGTTGGTTGCTGTTTTTGAAAGTCCGCCCACTTTGGGTTTCATCTCCTTTCCCGATCAGTGGGCGGACGAATCCTTCACCGTCTATGACCATCCCAAAGTGATGGTCTTCAAAAAGGCGCAGGATTTCTCCGTTGAAAAAGTCCGCGCCCTGCTGAACGAAGTCAACCTGGACGAAGCCTTCTTCCAGACGCCGATGGAATACACCCGCGCTCCCACCGCCATGAGGCTCCCCGCCGACCGGCTCGAAGCGCAGCGAAACAGCGGCGACTGGTCCGCCGTCTTCGACAGGACATCCCTCTTAAACATTAACCAGTTTGCAGGTGGACTCGTCTGGTATCTCTTCATCTTCGTGCTGGGCGTGGTCATCTTCCCCTTGGTCTTCTTGGTCTTTGCCTGGCTGCCGGATCGTGGCTACCCGCTGATGCGGATGGCGGGGCTGGTGACTGTGGCATGGCTGGCATGGATTCTGGGCAGTTTCAAAATCCTGACGTTCTCCCAAACCACCATCTGGCTTTGCATTGGGTTTATCTTGTTGCTCAGTGCGGTAACAGCATATTTCCAGCGCAAAGCGCTTGTGGAGTATTTCTCCTCCCAATGGAAACATATCTTGTTGGTGGAGGGGTTCTTCCTTGCCCTCTTCCTCTTCAGCCTTTACATCCGACTGGGCAACCCCGATCTCTGGCATCCGTGGCTCGGCGGCGAAAAGCCGATGGATGTTGCCTTCTTCAATGCCACCCTGCGGACGGTGTATTTCCCGCCGGAACATCCCTGGTTCGCCGGCCATTACATCAACTACTATTATTACGGTTACATCGTGGCGGCGATCCCGACCAAATTACTGGGCATCCTTCCCTCCATTGCCTACAACTTGATCCTACCCACCTGGTTCGCCATGACCGGCATCGGCGTGTTCTCGGTTGCTTATAACCTTGTCGCCGGGCTGCGCCCCGCTCCCGAAGCAGAAGCGGATGTTCGAGAAATCAATTCCAGCGGCGTGGCTTTCTTCCGCCGCAACCTGCCCTATTTCACGGCTGTGTTTGCGTTGATCGCCGTGCTCATGCTCGGCAACTTATATCAGGTGGTCTTGATGTGGCGCTTCCTGCCAGAAGCATCCACCAGCGGCTTGCCGGAAAATGCTCCTTTCGTGGAGCATCTCGGCGCGGTCATCGGCGGGGCTATTCGTGTGATGGGCGAGGATATTAAATTACCGGGCAATAATGGGCGCTGGTATTTCGAGGCTTCACGTCCCATCTTGAATCAGGGTCCCGATACGCCGATTGCGGAGTTCCCGTATTTCACCTTCCTCTACGGCGACCTGCATCCGCACATGCTGGTGATGCCGGTCTATGGATTGGTCTTCGGCTGGATTCTAAACCTGCTCCTGTGGAAACCCTCCCGCTTCAAGTGGGTCGAGCGTATCCCCGGCTTGATTGCCGCCGCCTTGATCTTTGGCATCTTCCGCGCCGCGCACACCTGGGACTTTCCCACCTTCATCGGCTTGGGTGCGCTGGGAATTGCCTGGAACGTCTGGCAGAATAAAAAGGATTCCACCAGACAAGCCCTTCAAACCTTCCTGATTTACGAAGTGATCTTTGTGGGGCTGGCGGTTCTCTTCTACAAACCTTTTACCGACTGGTTCAAGACCGAATATGTCTCCCTCGAACTGTGGCAGGGACGCCGTACGCCGCTGGTCGATTATTTCTATGCCTTTGGTTTGCCGCTTTTTGTGATGCTGACCCTGCTCCTCCGCGAATTAATCCCGGACCTGTGGGTTGGAATCCGCGGCTGGGTTGCCACCGGGCGTGAAAAACTTACAAATGTTTTCAAGTGGTATTACATCCTGGC
>CAILWD010000132.1 GCA_903837815.1 uncultured Chloroflexota bacterium
CCATGGCGGACGTGGAACGGATTTTCTTCCAAAGCGACCCGCGCCGCAGGGCGACCGCCCGATTTCTTGCGCTGGATTTCCGCGCAAAGCAACCCGAACTGATTCCTGTCGCTGCGGTCGAACGCACAAAACATTCGGGGGGACTAACCAGAAGCCAGGCGCTTGAAGCGGCGCACGCAAACGCGGACTCCATTCGGGCGGGGATTCGCGCAGCGCTGCATGAGCTGAGGTCGCATGAAAGATTGATGGAGGTTGGGCTGGGCGGCAAGACCAACCTTCCCTTGGATGTGCTGATTCTGGCGGATCTTGCCGAACCTGAATCTGCGGCATTGGAAATGATTCTGCCGCTGATCCAGTCCCTGCTCGCCGATGAGCCATACGCAAAGGCACACCTGTTGTTGAGCATTGCCGTCTTTTCCGACGACCCGCTCCTGGGTGTAAACATGCGCGAGGCGTTGCAAAGCATTCGCAGGATTTTGGAAGACAAGGAACAGCCGCATATGCCCCAGGTCTATCTCTTCGACCGATACAAGGAGGGCGTGTGGGAGGCGCGGGATGCGGGCGAACTGCAAACCATTTTGGGCAACTTCGTACTGGCTCTGCTTTCGGGCGGACTGGCGCAGCGCCTCGAGCGCCAGGTGGACCGTCTCGATGCAGAGGAAAGACGGGCGTATTTCTGCGGCGCCTCTGCAACAGCCCTGGTTTTCGATGTGGAGCGTTTGCAAAAAGCATGCGCTATGCGTTTGGGTGCGGAAATCATCGGCGCGGAGTTTCACTCGAAGGTGATCCCCGACCCAACTTCGGTGGAAGAGACAGCGGCAAACTTCTCCCTGCAACATGCCAACCCACAGGCATGGATTGCCCGCCTATGCCGCGATTTGCTCTTCCGCCCACGGGGTGAACTGGGCGTTGAACTCCACTTCTCCGACCTGCGCTTCGAAGACATCCCGATGGAAGACTGGGTGAAGACCATTCAGGCGTATGACTTTGCATTCAAGGAAGAAGCGCTGCCAATTCAAACCGACCTGATGGTTGGAAATGCGGACGGGTTGAACCGTGAATTTCTGGAACAGACTGCGCAATTCGTTCAATCGCTTCCGCAGCACGCGCGGCTGTATCCGGGCGGCGTGTGCGCCTCGCGACTGGTCGTGGAACGGATTCAAAAAAACATGCAGGCGATGCAGTTTTCCTCCGCTGACCTGCCCGCCATCGAGAGCGATTGGGATTCAAAAATCAAAACCAGTCTGGAAACGCTCGCAAAGACCATGCAATCCCTGCCCAAACCGCCACGCTGGCTTTTTCGCCTGCCCGTGTGTTTGAGAAAGCCCGCCGTGCAGCTTTTCAACCTGGTTTTTTTGTATCGCGAATTGAAGACCCTGACTGACCTGCGCCAGAGCAGCGTGCGCTTGATGGAGCAAAAGTACGAAGCATGGATGAAGGAGGTGATCATCGGGCGATTGGAGGAACTCACTACAAGTTGGGCGGCGGCGCTGGAGAAACACAGGAAGGCCTTGAAGCGGCTGCAATCCACGCTGGACAAATTGCAGGGGCTGTTCAATCAGCGGACGGTGGAGTTGATTGCGTCCCCATCTCTTTTCCGCCTTTCAGCGTTGGATGAATCGGTGCTGGCTTGGGCATATTACTACGGCAAACGTCCGCAGGACGGCTTTCGCCACGCGCTGCTGGGAGAGCATGGATTTTTGACTGAATGGCACAAGTCCAACCAGCAGGTGTTCGAAGGGAGGCTCGAAGCCTTTTGCAAAGAGGTCTATCAGCCGCTGTCCGATACGGATTTGGAGGAAGCGCTGCACCACCGCGATGGAAAGGATGCCGCTTTTGGAGTTGGCAATGCCGACGTTGACCTGGACGCCATTGCCGTGCGGCGACAGGACAATCGTCTCGCCCCGGATGGTGACGGAGTCCCCAGAGGGCGAGA
>CAILWD010000133.1 GCA_903837815.1 uncultured Chloroflexota bacterium
CGTCCAGCACAATTGTCGCGCCCTGCTGGACAGCCAACGCCCCAAGCGGGTCGGGCAGCGTGCCAGCGTTCAACTCGCCCGAAGCGAGCAGCGCCATGCGGTCGGGAATCTTCGGTACGGCAATTGTCTTGATTTCGTCACCCGACAGCCCTTCCGCCTGCAAGAGCCGCTCGGTCACATACTCGATGACCGTCCCTTGCGAGACGCCAATCTCCACGCCCTTCAAACCTTGTGCGTCGGTGATTCCGCTCTTGGCAGAGGCGATGACAAAGAAGTGTCCCGCGCCTTCCGATGGGCGCAGCGCATAGCGAACCGCTTGCATTTGGACTTTCTCTTTGTTGAACATCATCACCGCCAGCGTCTCGTTCACCGCGCCGTCTGCCTGACCCGCCGCGAGCAGTTGGTCGCGCTCAGGGGCAGAGGCAACGGGGATAAATTCCACACTCACGCCGTGCTTGGCAAACAGCCCTTCCTGCTGGGCGATGAACATCGGCAGCGTGTCGATGATGGGCAGGACGGCGATCTTCAACGTGACCGATTCCGCTTCGCTGACAACCTCTGGGGCGGATTCTGCTTCGGCGGCTTCTGTCGCAGGGACGGCTTGGGCGGGCGCGCACGCGCCGAGAATTAATCCCAGCGCAAGGGCAAATGCAAACAAACGATTCAAACGCATGACTTCTCCTTTTTCCTTGTTACTTTTTACTTATTACTTTCTTCTCCAACCCCAATCGACCTCAACAAAAACTCCTTCAAAGCAGGCATGGATTCTTCCAGCGGCGGCGCGCCCGTATAAATCCAGTGGATGACGACTTCGTTCAAGGCGCCGACCCAGGCTCGGGCGGTAATCTCCGCTTGAAGCGGGGGAATGCTTCCGTCCGCCGCCGCCCGCTCCAGCCGTGACTGAATCAAAGCCGTCAGGCGATTGTTCAACGCTCGCCGCTTTTCCTCGAAAACGGCTCCCAGCCCGACCGCTTGCACCAGGGCAATCTTCGCCAGTCCGCGGTACTGACTGAAAAGCCCCAGCGCGGTTCGCAAGGCGGCGTCCATCTGCTGAACCCCGTGTTCCTCTTTTTCCATCGCCTGCGTGATCTTGGATTCGAGCAGGTCGGCGAAGGTGTCGCTAAGGGCGAGGAAAATATCCTGCTTGCTGGGGAAATAGAAATAGAACGAGCCTTTTGAGGTGTTGGATTCGCTCACGATGTCATCCACTTTTGTGTCGTGGTAGCCCTTCGTGGCGAAGACCTTCACCGCCGCTTCGAGAATGCGGGTACGGGTTTCCTGGGAGGTGGGGGAGGTTGAGGTCATGGGACTAGACCGACTGGTCAGTCTAGTCGGCGGGCGCAAGAATATCATGGCGGATGGTTCGCGTCAAGGACGGGAAAGCCCAATTGATGCGCTGATTTGAAATCTTAGGATTACTGGGTGCGGTAATCCGGTGTCTAAGGCCTCCCGTTGCTGGAAATCAAATTACTAAAGCGGAATAGGTTTGGGCGGCTCCACCGGCATTTGCAAATAAAACGTACAGCCGGGGAAATTAATCTCATCGCATCCTTTGCTTTCCACCCAGACCTTGCCGCCGTGCGCCTTTGCCACTCCGCGAACAATTGCCAGTCCCAGCCCCGGCCCACCGCCTTTGAAGGAAGTTTTCCCCGACGAGTGAATGGCAACATCTCCCACCTGGTAGAACTTCTCGAAGATCAGTTCGTGATGTTCCGGGTCCAGCCCGATCCCCGTATCTTTAACGCTGAATTCGACGCCGGGCGTATTATTTTCCATTGTGATTGAGCGTGAGCGCAGTTTGACTTTTCCGCCGTTGGGAGTGTATTTGATGGCATTGACAATCAGATGGGAGAGCGCCTTTTGAAGCAGGACTGGCTCGGCATTAATAAGCGGCGTGTCAGGCTCCTGTTCGATGATCAATTCGATGTTCCGTTCCGCGAGCGCCTGGGTAAAATCTCCAGCCACTTCAGAGAAGACCCGTTTCAAAGGCACGGGGACAAAACTGATTTTAAACGTTTGATTGTCGATGCGGTTGACATCCAGCATGGCATTGACAATCTCGTGCAGGCGGTTGACCCCGTTGTTGATTCCCTCCATGACTCCGTTCAGAGTTGCGTTGTCCCTGATGTCGTTGATCGAGCCAAGTAAATCGACATATCCTTTGAGAACCGTCAACGGGGTACGGAGTTCGTGTGCGGCCACCTGGATGAACTCCAGTTTGTTGCGGTCCAACTGCCGCAGTACCTTGTTGGTCTTTTGCAGATCCTCAATTGCGGCCCGGTCATTGGCGCGGAAGCGGTCAAGGGTGACGCGCATGATGTTGAGCGCCATGCCCGGGCTTCGTCCCAGCATTGTTTCGAAGTCTTTTTTCCCCATTTCCAGAACGGTCAATTCAGTCGATGCGCGAACAGTGGCGGAGCGTGCCACGTTTTGAATCAATGCCATCTCTCCGATCAAGTCACCCCTGCCTGCAATTCGCAAAACCCGCTCCCCGTCTTCTTCGCTGATTTTCTTGCTGACCACGGCGCTGCCATCGGCGACGATGTAGAAAATATCCTCGTACGCGCCTTCGTGACACAGCACATGGTCCGGAGGATAGGTGCGGATTTGCGATACATCCGTCATTTCCCGCAATTCGCCTTCCCCGATACCTTGAAATGCCAGTCGTAAAAGAGACAATTTGTCGACCGTTTGCGCTTCACTCATGGTGAGATAGTATACCCGCGAGGAAGGTGAAGGACAATTGTGATTGTGTATCAGTTATTCGCCGGGCATGATGACCATCATGATCAAATAGATCAGGATGCCGGGCACGCCGCCGGGGATTAGCGCAATGACGAGGGCAAGGCGAAACCAGAAGGAACTGATGCCGAAAAATTCCGCCAGCCCGCCGCAAACTCCCGCCAAGATGCGGTTGCTCTTCGAGCGTCGTAAAGCCTGTCGTTGTGTGGTCATTTCTACCTCCAAAAGGGTTTGATTTCGATTCGATATACGAGCGTTTCGCGAAACGGATGCGCCGGCGTAGGCGGTTCGTAGGCGTTTTGTAGCGCCCCCGCTTTACAAAGAGGCTGGAAAATGGCTATAATTGCCCTGTTTGGCAGCATCGCTGTGCCCGTCCAACAGGAGCAAAACATGACAGATATAAAATTGAATCGACTGGCGAACGTGCTGGTCAATTATTCCACGAAGGTCAAGGCGGGAGATTGGGTTCACGTCAACGCCAACTGGCAGGCGATTCCATTAGTGAAGGAGGTGGTGAGATACGTCCTGCGCGCAGGCGGAAACCCAAGCGTCAACCTGGAATCCAGCGACCTGAACGAAGTATTCATGGATCAGGCGAACGATTCCCAATTGCGATGGGCGCCCCCGCTCGAAACGCACATGATCAAGGAAGCAAATGTTTGGATTGTCATTGAAGCGCCTGAAAACACCCGCGCCATGAGCAGTATCGACCCTTCGCGCCAGCAGACGCGCAATCTGGCTTACGAAAAGTGGATGGAAGCCTATTCCAAACGTTCTGCGTCGGGCGAGTTGCGCTGGGTGATGACCAATTATCCCTGTCAAGCGCTGGCGCAGGAGGCGGGGATGAGTCTTTCGGATTACGAAGACTTCATCTATCAGGCGACCTTCGCCGACCAGGTGGACCCCGTTCAAGCGTGGCGCAGCCTGCACGACGAGCAGGAACGGCTGGTGAAGTGGCTGACGGGGAAAAAGACCATCTCGATCCGCGGTCCGCAGGCAGACCTCACGCTTTCAGTCGCGGGACGCAGATTCGTCAACTCGGACGGCGGCCAGAACATGCCGAGCGGTGAAGTATTCACCAGTCCGGTCGAGGAATCGGTCAACGGCTGGGTGCAGTTCAACTATCCTGCCATCTATTTGGGGACGTCGGTGGAGGGCGTGCGGCTGGAATTCGAGCGCGGGAAGGTGGTCACCGCCAGCGCGGAGAAGAACGAAGAATTCCTGCTCAAGATGCTGGAGACCGATGACGGCTCCCGCTTTTTGGGGGCATTGGGGATGGGCGCCAATTATGGTATTACCCGCTTCACAAAGAATATTGCGTATGACAAGAAAATTGGCGGAACCTTCCACCTCGCATTGGGAAACGGCTATAGCGAGGCGGGTGGCGAGAACGAATCCAATATCCATTGGGATTTGATCGCCGACGCCAAAGAGACCGAAATACACGCCGACGGTGAGTTATTTTACAAAGACGGCAGGTTTGTGATCTAAGGCCGGTTGTAACGCAAATTACAATGTTTTGAATAGCCGGGAAGGAATACAATAAAACCATGAACGAACAACCTCAATACATCCTGGTAGTCGATGATATACCCAACATCCTTGAATTAATGGAAACTGCCTTGAAGTTCAAAGGCGGATATCGTGTGGGCAAGGCCGTCAATGGGTTGGATGCGCTGGAAGCCATCCGGCGCGAGAAGCCGGACCTTGTTATCACCGACATCCTGATGCCCAAGATGGACGGTTTTAGTCTCGTACATCAGTTACGCCTGGCTCCCGAAACCCGTAACATTCCGGTGATCTTCCTTTCGGCTACCTACATTGCGCCCGAAGACAAAAATTTCGCTGTCCTCATCGGCGCGACCCGTTTCATAGAAAAGCCGATTGACATCGATCTTTTGATGAAAACCATCGGAGAACTTCTTGTGCAGGAGAAACTGGAGGAGACCAAGCCGATCAGGGATTTCGAATTCTATGAGGAATACCGCAAACGGCTCAAGATTAAACTCGAGCAAAAGGTCAAACAAATCGCACGCACCGAGCGCCTGGTGCCAACCATTACAGAGGATGAGAAGAAGGCGTTTTTGCTGTCCCTCCAGGCGAACACCGAAGAACGGGACGAGATTCAACTTCACTTGAATGAAGTCGAAGACCGAATCGCAGCCTGGAAAAAATCACAGGAACAAAAATCGGGCGACAGCGCAGGATAGGGTGTGTCAGAAATTCTTGCTGTTAACACCTTTTCTCTTGTTTAAACTGTCGCCAAATTAAGGTGGATCAATACTGAAATGACGGTGGAGGGAAAATTATTTCGAGTTGCGCGTAGCAGGGCGCGAATCATCTGTGGCGGGTTGCGGATCATGTTTTTCAGATGTTGAAAATGGGTAAAATATCGCCTCTATATTTTTTTGTGATGCAATATACTTGCGATACGCCGCCGTCTCATTTAGCGCTCCCTTTAACGCGATGTACAGTTCCCTTTGCAGGTATTGATTTCCCTTTGCCTTTTCAGCGGACAGAGTCACATCATCCTCGTCCACTGTCACGAATAAATGTCCTCCTGCCGCAAGCCATCGCAACCCAACCTCAACCGCGCTTCCGCGTGAAGCCATTGCCGCCGCAAGTTTCGTCACCTGCGTTTTTCCGTTGTAATTGTTCAAAGCATACTTGCATAACCCCGTGAGGCGGTTCAGGAAATCTTCGGCCTTCTCCTCCGCGGGCGGCACAGCGAAAACATACACGATTTCGGGCTGAACAATCTCCATCGCTTTTTGCAACTCGGCTGGCGACGGGGGAGTGGTATAAATCGCAAACTCTTTGGCAGGGTGCAATTCGAAACGTAATTTGCCTTTTACTTTTTCGCTTCCCTCCGCCCAGATCAAGGCGCCAGTTTTCACACTTTCCAGCCTGTCAATATTCAAGCGCCAATCCGCAATCTCAATTTCCCGTTTTTTGATTTCAACCGGTCGTTCCTCTACCACCCTGAATTCCTCGAATTGCAGCGTGACTTGTTTTTGTCCGCGAAAACTGCTGGCGCGCATGGAGTAGGCGATATCGAATTTTCCTTCCGACGGGGGAAGCTCCTCGCCCGCGCCGCCCCACCATAAAATGTTCTGCGTCGCCCCGTTTTCGTCTGCCACTGTCAACCGCAGATGTTCCTTTGCCTTGCCCAGCATGGTTGCAGATTTCAAAATCACGCCGGGCGAAGCCAATGTCAACGGCGGATTGCCCGCCCCAAACGGAGCGAGCATTTCGAGCGATTCCGCCAGTTCAAGCTGAATCTCGTTCAACCCGAGCCAGGCATCCACTTGAAGCGTTGGCTCCTCGAAGACGGTCTCTCCGAGTTGCTTTTCGATGGCTTTGCCCAGCCCTTTTAGGAATGACGGAAGGTTGTCTTTCGATAACGACATTCCCGCCGCCATTGGATGCCCGCCGAATCCGCGCAGGATTTCCTTTTGGGTGGCAATCGCATTGGTGATATGCAAACCTTCGATAGAGCGTGCCGACCCGCGCAAAATTCCATCTTCAGATTCGTTCAGTAAAATGGCCGGCTTGTGATATCGCTCCGCGAGTTTGTTTGCCACGATGCCGACCACACCGCCGGGCCAGCTTGGATGATACAGCACAATGGCTGGTTCCATCAACAGTCCTGGATTGGCGCGCAATTGAGCCTCCGCCGCCGCATAAACCTGACTGGTCAACATCCGGCGTTGGGTGTTAAGTCCTTCTATCTGTGTTGCAAGGATGCGGGCGCGGGCGGGGTTGGCAGTGGTCAGTAATTCGACAGCGGGATTTGCATCGTCGAGCCGACCCAGGGCATTGAGACGCGGCGCGAAGGTAAAACCGATGGTTTCCTCGGTCAATGTCTCGAGGTTGGCGCTGGAGAGTTCCGCCATCACTTTTAATCCCAGCCGTTTCGTCTCGCGTAACGCCTGAATTCCCCTTTGTGCCAGCGAACGAGTTTCCCCTTTTAGTAGCGCAACATCAGCGATCAAACCAAGCGCCACCAAATCGAGAAGATTTTGAACATCAGCCATCGACCTTTGATCTAAGAGCGCCTCTGCCAACTTATACGCTACGCCCACCCCAGCCAAATTTTCCAGTGGATGCCCTGCGGGTAATAGTTTTGGGTTGAGAACTACTTTGGCATTGGGGAGAGTTTCACCTGGTTCATGATGATCGGTGATGATTACGTCCACGCTGCGCGAGTTGGCATAGTCCACGGCTGCATGGGCGGTGATGCCTGTGTCGCAGGTGACGATGAGTTCAATGCCGTTGTTGAGAATCGGTTTGAGCGACTCTATGTGAAGGCCGTGGCTTTCCTTTCCACGAATTGGAATGTAATAAACGACCTTCGCTCCCAACGTTTGCAGGGCTTGAACAAGCAAGGCGGTGGAAGTTTGCCCGTCCACGTCGAAATCGCCCCAAACGCAAATGGCTTCTTTTTTGCGCATAGCCAGTATAATGCGTTCCACCGCTTTTTCAACACCGGGAAAGGAAATAGACATGGACTCGTTGGGGTGCAAAAACACACGCGCCACGTTAGGGTCACTAATTCCCCGGCGAATAAGGGTTTGGGCGACAAGCGGGGAAAGATTCAGCGATTTAAGCGAATCAAGAGAGCCAACGGGGTGAGGATCGAGCCAGCGGGGCATAAACCTAGACAATTTTTGGCGGGATGGGCAGCAAGACTGAAACGGTTGTCCCTTCCGTTTCCCTACTTTCGATTTCCATCCGACCACCAAGAACATCGAGAATTTCCTTGATGATGTAAAGCCCAATGCCAGTGCCGGGAATTTCCAATTCGGTGGCGTTTTTAGCGCGGAAGAATCTGTCGCTGATGCGGGGCAAGTCTGCGGCGGGAATGCCTACACCGTGGTCTTTCACCTCAATCAGGATCGAATCTGCCAGCCGGCGCGCTCGGATTTCTACGGTGTTGTTTGGGGTCGAGAATTTGATGGCGTTGGATAACAGATTCAGCAATACTTGAATCAATGCCTGGCGATCTGTGTTTGCTCTTGGCAGGGAACTTTCTAACCTGACTTGAATCTCCAATTGCCGCGCATCCGCCTGCGGTTTGACGCTCGACACCGCCTCCTCGATTACCGGGGGAATTTCCACCTCTGCTAGATGAACCTGAAACTGTTTGCTCTCGATGCGCCCAGCCACCAACAAATCGTCAAGAAGAATACGCTGGCGTTTCAGTTCCTGTTTCAGGATGTCGATAAATTGATACTGCTCCTGCTGTGTATTGTCTCCCTCCAGCAGGTCTGCCATGAGAATGGCGGTGGTTAACGGTGTGCGCAGTTCGTGTGAAGCGCGGTTGATGAAGTCGGTCTTCATCTTTTCCAGGATCGCCCGTTCCGAAATGTCATGGGAGACCACGATTACTTCCTTTTGCGAAGAGGGAACCACGTGCGCGTCGTAGGTTAGTGTTTCCGAGGCCGCTTGAATCGTGTATTCAAATTTTTGCGGAGTGTTGGTTTCCAAAGCGGCGAGGATCGCGGCCATGGTTTCGCGGGCGATTTTAGGCGGCAGGATGGTCTCGACATTGCTTCCAATGATGGTTTCAGGCGGGACATACAAATCTTTGTCTTCACCGGCTCGAAAGTCTAAAAATGTGCCGCTATTATCGATGCGGAAGATGAGGTCGGGGATCGCATCCAAAAAGGCGCGGTTACGCGATTCCGATTCGCGGAGCTTTTCTTCGGCTCGCTGACGGGTAATGGTGTTCATCACAATTCCCATCAGCACTTGCAGGAATTGAATTTCATCCTTCACCCATTGACGCTCCCGCGCCACTGAGTCGAGTCCCAAAAAGCCGAAAAGTTCATTATCGGAATGAATGGGTGTGACCAGGACTGATTGAATATCCTGCTCGGCGAGGATCTGCTGTTCGGCAGCCGCTTCGGGCGGCATTTCAGAAATGCGCGGCACGTTGATCGTTTCGCCTTTTTTCAACAAATTCATCCACCAGGGAAAAATTGCGTTGGGCAGATTTTGCAGGTTTTCGATTTGCGGGCTAACGCTCGCCGCGCACCATTCGTAGGTGTTGTTCATCGATTCGCTGTTCGAGTCGAACTCAAAGATGTAGGCGCGATCCACCTCGAACAATTCGCCCAGCCTTCCCAGGGTTGCCTGAATGGCGTCGCCGATTTCACTGGAAGGCATATTCATGAAGGTGGCCGCGAGGTGAGCAGTCAGCTCCTCGAATGTCAGTTTGCGTTGCAGGCTGGCGGTCATTTGCTCGATGCGGACGCGCTGACTGATATCGGTGACGACTGCAATGCTGCCTGAAAATTCCCCGTCTGCAAAACGCGGCACGGCTGATACCAGCACGCGAATTTCATTGCCGTCCCGTTTTAGTAATCGCGTTTCATAAGAGGATGTCGTTCCCTGTTTCCGAATCTCCCATTCCTTTTCCGAGTTTTGAATGCTTTCCATCGACGTGAACTCGTTGGGTGATTTTCCGATGACTTCCTGTGGCGGAAGCCCCAAAAATCCCGCGTAGGCTGGGTTGACATATTCAAAGATCCCATTGGCGTTGCTGATGGTTAACCCTTCTCCCATGCTTTCCATGATGTGCAGCGCAAAGTCGCGTTCAGCCTCGAGTTTTTTTCTGCTGTCTTGCAGAGAGGCGAAAAGGTAATTGTAGGTTTGGGCGAGAGTGTTGATTTCGTCTTCGCTGCCAAAGGATTTGGCTATCGTCACCTGCGCAATATCGTTGGCTTGCGTCGAGCGGGCGATCCCTTTCTCGACGCTCTTTAGGCGGTCGATGACGACTTTTTTGATGGTGAAATACTGCGCGAAGTAAAAGGGCAGGAGGATTGCCAGCGACGTGAGGGTTACCGTGCCAAAAGTTTGCTGTAATTGGGCAAGTGAGCGGGATATGTCGGCTTCCACCCACAGGGCGCCAGTAATGTCATGAAACTCCCTGGTGTATGCCTGCCCATGTAGTGGAGTGACAAATACAATGCGACTTTCCATTGTCTGGCTGATTTTGTTGCGCTGAAGAAATGCATCGGTAATCAATGGCGAGGCAAGGGATTTTCCGACCAGTTTTTTATCGGTATGCGCCAGTATCTTTTGCTGCGTATCCACAACGATGATCTTGACGACGTCATCCAGGGTCGATGATTTTTCAACCAGTCTTTGCATCGAAAAGAAGTCGTTCTGCGCGGAAAGAATTTCGATACTGTATATGATTTCGTCGGAAAGCAGGCTTATGCGGTTTTCCGCGCCCTGATAAATGCCCATTGACGAGGCGTAGTAAAAGAACGCCAGGGTTAGAATAAGCCCCGCCAGTCCCAGCGTGTTATAGGCGAGTGTCAGCTTGGTGTTTAGCGAGCGCACGTTATTTATTTGCCCAATTCGCGCACGAAACGAGGGTCGATCAACTGGCTGGCGGCGGGCTGTAATTGAATTACGCCCTGCCCGAAGAGGAATTCGGTGATGGCATTAGTCTGGTTGTAGATGCGCCCTTCGCCTTCCGCGCCGAATAAGTCGAGATTGGCAGCCAGATCGAGGTATTGAATTCCAGCCACATGAGCCTCGAATTCTGCCGTGCTAACGCCTTCCGCCTGTCCCATGCGCTGGTAGGCATCCTGTGGATTTTGCTTGATGTATTCCAGTGCGTCGAAATATGCCGCAACTAC
>CAILWD010000134.1 GCA_903837815.1 uncultured Chloroflexota bacterium
ATGCCATCGGGCTTCATCACCGTGTCGCCTTCTTCCATCAAAGAGGCAACTGGCACGCTGACGACGACATCGTCCGCGCCCTGGTTCTGGGTAACTTCCATCACGAAATCGTGGAAGGATTGTTTCGAGGTATTCGGGTTGAAGAAGAACAACTTGCGCCCGTTCTTATCTGCCAGTGACTTGAACATGCTGTTCAATGTTTGCAGGCGGTCGTCGCTGATTTCGGTGGCGATGACAACCTTCGGTCCGTCGGGCAGTTCGAGCGCACGCTGGACGTGCATTTGTCCCATCGGTCCGCCCGCGCCGATGAAGACCGTCGTGCCACCCGCGCGTAATTCACAACGGTTGCGGGCTTCGCCATAGGAGGCGGCAATGTCTGTGCCGTTGGTGCCGACGTAGGCGGTGTAATCGTAGTGTAGGCGTCCGAGGTCAATTTGGGGAAGCCCATCGAGCGGCTTGGTGCCGACGAGGTTACAGGTTCCGCGGCGGGCAATGAAACGCGCAATCGCGCTGACGGTGGTTGCAGATGTCGGGTTCAAAATCACGATGTCGTCGAAGCCCACACCGTTGGTGAGTTCCTGGCTGAGGGATTCATAGTCTGCGGGAACCAAACCGTTACGCTCGACAATCACCGCATCAGTATTGAGAACTGCCGCTCGGACAGAATCAGGCACATCGGTCAGGATGATCGTGGCTGGCAAGCCCAATCCAGCAGAAAAAGTGAAGGAAGTTGAGTCGCCATGCTGACCGACAATCCACATGACCCCGCCCTCTTTGATGGTGAGGCGGCGGCGTTGGGTGTACGCTCCCAGCACGCAACCCCACGGTTCGAGCAGGGACGACTCGGCGTAGCCCATGCTTTCATCCACAGGCAGGAGGCATGCGCCCGTGTCGGTTTTGAGAACTTCGTCGCCGATGAGGTGATATTGAATCAAGCCACCGGGGATGGTGTAGCCGTACGCCGTGCTTTTGCCCTGCTGATAAATGTCGGGCTGGACGGCGAGGCGTTGACCTGGCTTGTAGTTGGCTTGCAGGTTCTTGCCGACCTTGACGATGGTCAGCGAAACTTCGTGGCCAAGGCGGGTGGGTTCGATGGTAAGGTCACGGTTGTAAAGTTTGGGATGTGCCCCACCTTGCTTGAGAATTTTGACATCGGAGAAGCACACGCCAATGCTGTCAATGCGGACGAGGAGTTGGTCGTCGTTGAGTTCAGGGATGGCGAAGGCTTCGGCTTGTCCCGCCTTGCCCATGTTTTCGAGTCCAGCGCCGTAGAGATTCCAGGCAAAACTTTTTGCGGGAAGGGAATAGTTCAATTTACGATAGGCTTGATATTTTTCGCCCATGATATTTTCCTTTTTTAGGGTCGGGGTGGGTCTTTTCGGTTGGCAAGGGGACTGCGCTATCGGTCGCGCCTTTTATCGGTGAAGCCTTGCCAAAGGTAGAGACCCACCCTTAGGTTATTCGTTATTTTTAGGGTTGGGGTGGGTCTTTTCGGTTGGCAAGGGGACTGCGCTATCGGTCGCGCCTTTTATCTCAAAACATTTGCCAACCCAAAAGACCCGCCCCAACATCATGCAGTATTTTTCTTGACGAGTTCGCGCACTTCCTGCGCGGTGGAACAGTTGAGGGCTTGGCGGGCAATCG
Source organism: uncultured Chloroflexota bacterium (assembly GCA_903837815.1). Classification (GTDB taxonomy): domain Bacteria; phylum Chloroflexota; class Anaerolineae; order Anaerolineales; family Villigracilaceae; genus Villigracilis. The sequence goes on from CAILWD010000134.1 coordinate 1,645, forward strand.
GCTGCCAGTCGGCGATTTTGAGCGAGCGCACCTGAGCCTTGACCGTCGGCACGGAGG
>CAILWD010000135.1 GCA_903837815.1 uncultured Chloroflexota bacterium
ACCCAGAAGATGACCGCCGTGCTGTAGGGGAGGACGCCCGAACGCCAGTATAAAATTTGGAAGCGTTGCGGCGAAAGGTAGAGGTTGTAAAAAAGCAGGATGCCCGCCGCGAGGAGGATGAGGTTGAGCGGAAGCGGCTTGAGCAGGCGCGAGAGATTCCATCCGAGCCAGAGCAGCCCGCCGAGCCAGAGGACGATGGTGAGAGTGGCGACGAGTTGGTTGCCGAACATGCCGAGGGTGTTTTCTGTCAGCGCGGAGAAGAAGGTCAGCGAGTAGCGGTTGGATGAGTAGCCCGTCTTCTCGGTGTCGAAGTATTGCAGGGTGGCGGGGATGGTTCCCATCTGGCGGGCGTCGGCGCTGTAGCACCAGTCGTCTGCCCAGTAGCGGTTGTAGAAGCCGAGGTAGGCGAGCAACGCCAGCCCCGCAAGCACGACGATGTTGCCGAGGACGAGGGTGAGGGAGGGGAGTTTTTTCATGGGGGAGTGGTAATTGGTAAATAGTAATTGGTAATTTGGGGAGGTTAGCGCAGGGTGGTTTCGATTTGTTGGAGTTCTTCGGTTGAAAAATCAAGGCGTGAAAGTGCGGCAACCGCGTCTTCGATTTGCTGTACTTTGCTTGCGCCGATTAAAACGGAGGTCATGGCTTCGTGACGCAGAACCCAGGCGAGCGCCATTTGGGCGAGGGTTTGTCCACGCGATTGGGCGAGTTCGTTCAACTTGCGGACTTTGGTCAGCTTTTCCTCGGTGAGGTGGGCGGGTCTGAGGAATCCATGCGCTTTTGAGGCGCGGGAGCCTGCGGGGATTCCGCCGAGGTATTTATCGGTCAGCAGTCCCTGTGCCAGCGGCGAGAAGGCGATGCAGCCGATGCCTTCCTCTTGGAGCGTTTGAAGCAAGCCATCTTCGACCCAACGTTCGAACATGCTGTACTTGGGTTGGTGGATGAGGCAGGGCGTTCCGAGGGATTTCAATATCTTCGAGGCTTCGCGGGTTTTCTCGGCGGGATAGTTGGAGATGCCGACGTAGAGCGCCCGTCCACTGCGGACGATGAAATCGAGCGCCTGCATGGTTTCTTCGAGCGGAGTTTCAGGGTCGGGGCGGTGGTGGTAGAAAATATCCACGTAGTCCAAGCCCATGCGCTTGAGGCTTTGGTCGAGGCTGGAGACGAGATACTTGCGCGAACCCCAATCGCCGTAGGGGCCGTCCCACATGGTGTAGCCCGCCTTCGAGGATATGATGAGTTCATCCCGGAAGGGACGTAAATCCTTTTCGATGATCTGCCCGAAGGTTTCTTCGGCGGAGCCTGGAGGGGGGCCGTAGTTGTTGGCCAAATCCAAATGGGTGATGCCGAGGTCGAAGGCGCGTAGAACCATCTCGCGGCTATTGCTGAAAGTATCCACGCCGCCGAAGTTGTGCCACAAGCCAAGCGACACGGCGGGGAGTTTGAGTCCGCTGCGACCTGAGCGGCGGTATTGCATGGATGCGTAACGGGTTTCGTTGGGGAGGTAGGTCATGGTTGCTCCAAAATTCATGGTTGATTCAGCGGTAGCGGCTTGACGTACTTGGTGACTTCTTCCGCGAAGCCGAGTTTTTCGTAGATTTTTCTTGCGCGTAAATTGTTGGAAAAAACGTACAAGGTCAGCAGGGAACAACTTTGCTCGCGCGCCCAGTCTTCGGCTTTGTCGAGCAGAATCTGCCCGACGCCCTGACCCTCGAACGCAGAGTCCACGGCGATGTCTGAGATGTAGGCGACCTTCGAGCCGTTGAAATAATCGGTCTGGATTTGGAGATGGAGAAAGCCTGCGCGTTTGCCCGTCTCATCTTCGGCGATGAAAATCGCGGAGCCAGGCTCAGGCGATGTCATTGCCTTTTTTAGGGAGGCAAAGTTGGCATTGTCAATCTCGTTCCGTGTGCGCCATGCGGGCAGGTCAAATTCGGAGAAGCGGGGAATCAATGATTCGATGAAGTTTGTATCGGATGAGGTGAAGGGTCGGATGCGGATGGTCATGTTTTTCAGGCTATTTGTTCAATGGCAGATACAAAATTTGTCCTTCCAACTCCCCAGAATCGCAACTTTCAGCGATGAATAGAATTTCCTCGATGGCGATTCCGAGCGGAACTTTGCGGTTTACTTCGATAACGCCAGGCATGTACTTCCCCGCTTCGATTCGGTCATAGGCGTATTTTGTGATGGTTGCTACATCGTGGGTCAAAAGAATTCTGTCCTCGCTTGCCGCCCATTCTAAAACGGTTGGGTCGTCGGCAGAAAACAAGCCCACATCTTGAACGCGAACGATGTCAAGATTGGGCTTGATTCTCAGTAAACCACGAACAATTGTATTGTTGAAGTTTTCGTCGGCTATCAGGAAAAGCATATTATCTTTTCCCGTTTTTTTGCCGCGCCAGCAGTCGCTCCCGAATGCCAGAGGCGTTTGACTTTTCCTCGTTTTGCCTGCGGACTTCCTGAGCCAGTTTCTCGCGCCTCTTCAAGTAGGCGTCAACCTGCTTTTTCTTGCGGAGGTAATATCCGATGACAAAATAAACATCGCCCAACGGCACGGACGGATATTGATATGAAATTTCCTCCGCGCTGGCACCTTCGGAAAACGCGGCGATAATGGTATCCAGCGTGACGCGGGTTTTGCTGACAAGGATGACGCCGTCCTTGTTCATTTTCAGCGGGATGGTTTCTGTAAATGCGGTTGCTATCATAATGCACCTCGTTTACAAGTATAGCATGGCGACCACCGCCGCCAAAGCCCCCAACGCCCCGCATGAGAAGTTGACCCAGTCATTGTCCAGCCACTTCCAGCCGCGGATGTGGACGGTGGGTGTGCCGCAAGTATGCAGCGGATGTTTCTCGGTTTCCTTTTTGTCGGTGGGGCAGAAGTACATGGCTTGGACTGTGCCGCCGAGGAGGGAGTCGAATAGGGAGCCTGCGAAGCCTGCCAGAGTAATTAGTAAAAAGTAATCAGTGTTCAGCAGCCAGTTATCAGTAGGGGGGAAGATGACCGCAAGCAATCCGATGATTCCCGAACCAGCGAGGGCGGCGAGGGTGCCGACGAGGGAGATTCCGCCTGAAGTTCCTTTTTCGACGGTTTTCCGCAAGTCGGTAATCATGCGCGGCGGGTGCGGATTCAAAACGCCGAGTTCGGTTGCCCAGGTGTCGGCGTTGACGGCGGCTAGGGCGGCGGCGAACCCGACCCACGTCCACGGCTCGTTGGGGAAGAACCAACTCAGGGCGGCGAAGGCGGTGGCGATTCCGCCGTTGCCGAAGACCTGTCCCGCGTCGCGTTCATGTCCCTTCGAGAATTTTTCGTCGAGTCCCTGCTTGCGCTTTTTGAAGGCGCGGCTCAGCACCGATGAGGTGATGAAAAATGTCAGCAGGAGAATTGCCCACTCCCAGCCGCCGACGCCAAAGATGATTGTCCCTGTGAATACGGCGGCAAGCGCTCCGCTTTTGTTCAGCGAATGGGCGCGGTAGGCGAGGGCGGCGATGAGGATTGCGAAGAGGAAACCGAGGAGAAGTTGCATGGATTTATTCCGTCATTGCGAGGGCGCTAGCCCGAAGCAATCTTCTTGTTGTGTTGGGGATTGCTTCGGCGGAAATGCGCCGCCTCGCAATGACATCAAACAGGCGTCGTCACGATGAACAGCACGGCAATCAAAAAGAACAAACTCATCACCATGCTGGAGCCCCAAACGATGAAAGCCAGCACGCGTTCTTTTTCCCAGCGATAGAAATACAAGCCAGCCACCCAGCCCGCAATGGAAAGCAAAAGACTGACGACGGGAAGAATGATCAACTGTGACGATGATACCGTTTCAGGCGTGTTACCCGCAAGTTGAAGTCCCAGCGCCACGCGCGGAATCGTCGGGATGATGAGGCTTGCCCAGACAAACAATCCAAGATTTAGAAAGAGCGCAGTCAGCCAAAGATAACGCGCCAGATTGCTCGACCATGCCTGGGTGACCACGAAAGACGGATACACCGATTTTGATTCGGCGGGTGTCAGGCTTCCCATCTCGGTGGCGCGGGCGAAGGTCTGGGATAGGGCGGCGGGATTTTCGGGCGAGATGACGAACACGCGCTTGGCGGTTGCCACCAGCAGTAGCTTCTTCACGTCGGCGGCGAGGAACTCCACTACGCCCAAATCGGGGTGGCGGCGCATTCCGAGGATTCCGCCAGTCAGCCGTAGGCGCGGCAGGGCAAGCGGCACAGTCAGGTCGTCTGCCGAGCGGATAAATTCGATGTCGGTCAGCGGGATGTCTTCGACGCGCAAGCCCCACTTGATGGCGAGACTGTCGCGGTCGAGGTGATAATCTGCCTGCAACAGCGCGTAAGCCCGATAAACAAAAAACGGGATTGGAATGAAGCATGTCAGCCCGACCAGCAGGGATGCCAAAAAAATGGGACCGACATTTGCGCGGGTGAGGGTGACGAAGCCCGCAACGGCAAGCGCGGTCAGCACAAGGATGACGATGCTGTGAAAGATCAAGCCGCGTCTTTTGGGTGGGGGAAAATGTCCGACGTTCATGAGGGAAAGGATGAATTATGAAGGATGAAATTATGCTTTCATCACTTCCTCGCGGATGATCTGGCAAACATAATCCACCTGTTCTTCGGTCATCACGCCGCTGAACGGGATGGCGAGTCCGCGCCTGCCCAAATCTTCGGTGACGGGGAAGTCGCCTTCGCGCCAACCGAATCGCTCCACCATGTAGGGCTGCAAATGAATCGGCAGGAAGTACGGGCGGACAGGGATTCCGCGCGCTTCGAGTTTCTTTGCCATCTCGTCGCGGTTGATTTTTTTCTCGAAGCGGATGACGTACACGAACCACGAAGTGCGGGTGGTGAAGGATTCGATGAACGGGATTTCGACTCCCGCCACTTCCGCCAGCCTTGACTCGTACCACGCCGCAACCTGCTCCCGTTTCGAGAGAATTTCATCCAGCCTTGACATTTGCGAAGCGCCCATCGCCGCCGACATTTCGTCGATGCGGTAGTTGTAGCCCAGGTGGGTGTGTTGCAGCCAGGTGTCACCAGGGGCGCGTCCCTGATTGCGGAGGGCGCGCATGAAGTGGGCGGCTTTGTCGTCGCTGGTGATGATAACTCCGCCTTCGCCCGTGGTAATTTGTTTGTTCGGGTAAAACGCAAAGACCCCAAAGTCTCCGAGCGTGCCAGCGTATTTGCCTTTGTACGTCGCGCCCAAAGCTTCGCATGAATCTTCGATGACAGTTAAGCCGTGTTCTTTTGCAACGGCATTAATCGCGTCCATGTCGGCGGGCTGACCAAAAACATCTACGGGGAGAAGAGCCTTTAACTTTCCGCTCTGAGCGACACTTGCGCCTGCGCGCAGTGCAGGTGAGTCGAAGCGCCGAGGCAAATATTTCTCGATATTCTTCGCTGCGTCGGCGACCAACTCAGGGTTGATGTTTCCCGTCTTCGGGTCGATGTCCACAAAAACGGGGATGGCATTTTCAAAGAGCAGGGCATTGCTCGAAGCCACGAACGAAAACGGTGTGGTGATGACCAAATCGCCCGCGCCGATTCCAGCCGCGCGGACGCAGAGATGAAGTCCCGCTGTGCCAGAGTTGACGGCAATCGCGTGCTTCGCGCCCGTCAGGTCGCAAAAGGATTTTTCAAAATCGGCGGTGTATTTGCCCATGCTCAAAATGGGCGTGTTGATAACATTGATGACAGCCTGACGATCTGCATCGTTCAGATCGGGGGAGGACATGGGGATTTTCATTAAGTTCACCAGTTTACGCCGCCACCGCCATCCGCTGACGATGGGATGACTTTGACGGCGTGGCTGCGAGTTTGTAGGGCTGAACGAGAACCTCGGCGGGAATGCCAAGCCCGTTGCTTAGGCGTTGAATCATGGACAGGGTCAAGGCGCGTTTGCGGTTGAGAATTTCAGACACGCGGGCGCGGCTTCCGATGTAGCCTTCGAGGTCAACGCGAGTCAACTCGCGCGTTTCCATGTAGTACAAAATCGCTTCGATGGGGTCGGGGAGCGGAATGGAATAATGCTCATTTTCGTAGGCTTCCACCAGAGTCAGGAGAATATCCAACTGGTCGCCCTTTGCGGTTCCAGGTTCCGCGCCAAAGAGCGCTTCGACTTCCTTGAGTGCTGCTTCGTAATCAACTTCGGTTTTGATTGGTTTTATATTCATGGCTAATCCTAAATTGTTTCTGCATTAATACGGTCATAGTCCTGATGTGTGCCGACAAACCTGATGTAAACCGCCTCGAACCTGTATTCGACAACGACAACAATCCTATATTTGTTTCCTTTGATATTGAATACCACGCGGTTGTCTGAGAGGAAACTGGCATTTCTATAAACAGATTTGATGTCAGTTGATTTTTTCCATCGGGCGTGTTTTACGTCCACATACCAAGCTTGCAATTGCTGCCTGCTGTCGGGATGTTTTTCCCAGAATTCGCGCAGGGTTTTGCGGGATATGATTCGCATTGTCGGATTATACCATTTGTTCCCATTTTGGGAGCGACGGCTATTTCCCCAGAAACGGGATGATTTCTTCAACCTTCACAAGTTGGTTTTCTTTTCCCGTTCGTTCCTTGACTTCTACCATCCCGTTTTGGAGCGCCTTTTCCCCAACCGTGATTCGCAGCGGACAGCCGATCAAGTCCGCGTCGTTGAATTTGACTCCCGCCCGTTCGTCGCGGTCATCGAACAACACGCGGATTCCAGCGGCTTGCAATCGGTCATAGATTTCCACGGCTTGGGCGCGGGTGTCCATCTGCTTGCCTGGGACGTGCATGAGGTACACGTCAAACGCCGCCGCGGACTTGGGCATGGTCAAGCCTTTGTCATCGTGATAAGTTTCGGCGAGGGCGAGCAACCAGTTTTGATAAAAAAGCCCAAAGCGTGTGCCAAGCGGCAGGGCTGGCGTGGTTTCGAGCGGGTTTCCGCATGTAGGGCAGGGATCGCCTGCTTTTGCCATCGCCAAATCTTCGACGATTTCCGCCGAATAATCGCGGGGGTAGTTCGTGTTTACAAAGTGATACCCCGCTTCGTTTGCGCCTGCGGCCAGGTTTTGCGATTCGGGGATCAGGTCATCGATGAGGATTAGGGTATCTTTCAATCCGATGGGAGAGGCGTACCCCGCCACTGCGCCCGACCTTGTAATTGCTTCGGTGTTCGCAGGTTCGATCTCCCCGACAATGTATTCCAGTTTGGCTTCGCTCAATTGCATATCTCCGCGCACGGCGGCAAAGATGAACTTCCCATCTTCTTTGCGGGTGAACATCAATGCTTTGGCGGTTTTCTCTTTTGGCACGCCGAGAAAATTAGCAAGTGACTCGATGGTGTTGCAATCAGGCGTCAACACTTTTTCGAGCGGTTTCTCATCCTCGTGGGGCAGGGCTGTTTTTTTGAACTTCGCCATATCCAGCAATTCGGCGTACTTGCAGGAAGGGCAATGGGCAACCTCAATATTCCCTGTGGACATTGGGAAGAAAACCGCCTGCTCACTGACCAGCCGAGGCAGGTTCACTACGGCGGAAAAAGTCGGGTCGTTCGAGAGTTCTTCAAGCCGCGCAACTGCCAGTTTTCCAAGCGGCAGGAGGTCATTCTCGCGGGTCAAGTACCCCGCGCGGACGAGCCAGCCGAAGCCCGCTGTCCGCGCGTTGTTGGGGAACTCACGCTGGGTTTGAAGGTTGAGGTCTTTGTATTTCATGGGTATAAATATTGTAGGGACACAGCGCCGCTGTGTCCCTACGGGTGATTTAAGCGTCTGGTTTCTTTTTTCGCATCAGTTTCTGCGTTGAGTCCATCGAAGGCGTTGAATCAGGCACAGGCACGGAGATTTGACTCGAATTCTGCGTGATAGACTCTGCCTGGGCGGCTTCCGAAGGCGTGGACTCAGGAGCAGGTTCGAGGTCGAGTTCGACGGTTTCCTCCATGCGGATCTGTCCGCGCAGGAAGGCGCCTTCTTCGGTGACGAAGGCGGTGGTCACCACGTCGCCCCAAACCCGTCCTGAAGCGCGGATTTCGAGTTTTTGGGTGGTGATGTTGCCGCGTACCGCGCCCGCCACGATGACCGTATTGGCACGGACGTTCGGGCAGGTGACTCGTCCCGTCTCGCCGACGACCAGCATTCCGCGCAGGGCAATCTCGCCTTCAAATGCGCCTTCGATGCGGACTCCGCCCGACCCGTTGACTGAGCCGTGCCAGATGACTCCCGAACCAAGCACCGAGGTGATCCGCTCGACGGCTTGTACGGGCTGTGAATTTGTTTCCGTGGGGGTGGCGTTACGTTTGAACATGACTTCACAATTTTACCTTGAAAACGGCGGACGGGTAAAGCAGGTAAGCAGGTACACAAGTAAACAGGTAAACGAGTGCATAGGTAAAAAAAGACACGCAGACATATTTTGCCTACGTGTCCACTTGTGTACTTGTCTACTTGTCTACGTGTCTACTTGCCGACCCTATTCACTCTTCTCGCTAATCTGCACGCCCATCGTGTTGAAGCCCGAATCCACGTACAGGACTTCGCCCGTGATATGCGACGACAGATCTGAGGCGAGGAATACCGCCGAGTTGCCCACGTCTTCGATGGTGACGTTCTCGCGCAGGGGAGCCATATCCGCAAAGTGCTTGTACATGTCGCGGAAGCCGCCCACGCCAGCAGCAGCCAGCGTACGGATGGGTCCCGCCGAAATGGCGTTGACGCGAATCTTTTGCGGACCGAGATCGTACGCCAGGTAGCGGGTGGATGATTCCAGCGCGGCTTTGGCGACTCCCATCACGTTGTAATGCGGCGCAACCTTGACCGAACCGTAATAACTCAGGCACATGATCGAAGCCCCCGGGTTGAGAATCGGCAGGAAGGCATTGGTCAACGCCAGCAGGGAAAAGACGCTGATGTCCATCGCCACTTTGAATCCCTCGCGGCTGGTTTGATAATACGGCTTGCTCAATTCGTCGCGCCCCGCGTAGGCGATGGAATGAACCAGCACATCGATTTTGCCGAAATGTTTTGCGGCTTTTTCCGCCGTCTTCGCGATTTGATCATCATTGGTGACGTCGCATTCCTCCACCCAGGTACAACCGACCTTTTCCGCAAGCGGCTTGACACGGCGCTCCAGCGCTTCGCCCGCGTAACTAATGCCGAGGTTCGCGCCTTCGCGTTTGAACGCCTGCGTGATTCCCCATGCAATCGACTTGTCGTTCGCCAGACCAAAAATCAGCGCGTTCTTGCCTTCCAGTAAACCCATGAGTTTCTCCTCGTATTTATTCGTTGACCAGAAACCGCCAGGGTTTTGAAAGCCATGGCTCTGGTGTTTTATTTAAACCCACTCGGGGAGATTTCGTCACGTTTTTTTCGGGGATGATTTCTCCCGCCTCGATCCACAACCCCGAAGTTGATTCTGTCAAATTGACTTGGTTCTCACTTTTGGTGATTCCCATTGCCTGAGTCAACTTGCCTGGACCCAGCGTATCGCGCCCGCCCCGCCGCGCCAGCATGACTTCGACTCCCTCGATTGGCTGTATCGCGCGGATCAGTACTGCCGCGGGGAATCCCTCGCGTTCGGTGACGGCGTTCAACATCCAGTGGTTGCCGTAGGTGAAATAGACGTAGGCATGTCCGGGCGCGCCAAACATCGGAGCCGTGCGAATTGTCCTGCCTGCTTTCGCGTGGCTGGCAAGGTCGTCAAAGCCAAAATACGCTTCTGTCTCGACGATGACCCCAACCAGTTTCACGCCATCCAGAATCCGCACCAGCCGCGCGCCAAGCAGTTCGCGGGCGACGGTCAAGGTGGGGCGGTTGTAGAAAGAGGTGGGAAGGATTGTCATGGAATTGAACGTTAAACGTTCAACGTTATTTGAATCGGGGATCGCGCTGCAGCGTGAGTCGCAACCCCTCTTCCAGTTTTATTGAAGGAGTAAAGCGCAGTTTTTCCTTTGCCAGATTCAAATCTGCTTTCATGCGCGAGACGCCGCCAGAGGTCTGGGTATTGTAGACGACATTTGCGTTGCTGTGGGTCACATCCAACACGGCGCGGATTAAATCTTTGATGGATGTACCCACTCCCGACCCAACGTTGATGACCAGGCCGTTGATATTTGGCGCTGTCGAGGCGGCGACCATCGCGCTGACTGCGTCATCCACATAGACATAATCGCGGGTCTGCGATCCATCGCCGTGAGCGACCAACGTTCCGCCGCGCAGGGCTTGACGGAGGTAATGCGGCACAACCGGCGGATGCGATGGCGGCAGGTGTTGACCGGGCCCGTAGGCGTTAAAAATCCGCAGGCTGACGGTTTCGATTCCCCACAGCCCGCCAATCGTGCGGACGTAGTATTCTGCCGCAAGTTTGGAAACGGCATACGGCGAACGCGGATTCGGCGTGGCAGATTCAGTCAGGGTCGAGTCGCCCAGATCGCCGTACACCGCCCCCGATGAAGCAAGCACAACGCGTTTGACCCCCACGTCGCGGATGGCTTCCATTAAAGCGACAGTCCCGCCGACGTTGGCGGTGTTGTAATCGCGCGGGTAAAGCACAGATTCCTGTACCGAAACCCGCGCCGCGAGATGATAGACCACATCCACACCTTGAAGCAAAGTCCACAACTTGGGGCGGTCGTTCACATCGCCGCGCGTAAAGTGGACATCGGGGGCAAGCGCCTGCGGGTCGCCTGTCGAAAGGTCGTCCAATCCGCGCACTTGATGTCCCTCGCGGGCGAGGTGGTTGGCAAGGGAAGAGCCGAGGAATCCCGCGGCTCCGGTGATGAGAAAGTTCATATCTGTATTATAAGCGTGGAATATGAAAAACCGCCTCGGACGAGACGGTTTTTCATTTCCTATTTCCTATTCCCTTCATTTCTTTTCGCCAGCCTATGCATACACTCGCCCCAAATTTCCTGCGGATAGACGATTTCATTTGTCCCGGGCAATTGTTCGATGGACAGTCCCGTATTCAGGTTGATGCCGACCTGTTGATATGCCTTGTAGATCAACTGACTGCAATAGAATGCCTCTTCAGTTTCGGCGTTGAGGAAATTCAGGTTGTAGGGTTTGCCGAGCTGTGCCAGACAATACTCCGCGACCGTGGTGCGGATTTGAATTTCCTCCTCCTCGGAATAGCCCTGACCGTCGAGCGGGGAGGCGACGCCATAGAAGGTATCGAAGAGCAGGCCGCGTTCCCGCGCCATGCGTTCGGTGTCCCAGGTGGAGTCGGGCATTTCAAAGGTGATGACGCCCCGCGATCCCACTTCGACACAACGCCCGTTGGGACCGACGTACATGACCACGTGATCCACGTCACCGGGGACGAGCCGACCCACAAGACGCCAAAACTCGCCCGGCAGGATATCGGGTTTTCCATTGCTAGTGCAGATCACGTCACCGGTTTGGACTGCCAGTCCCTCGATTTCAAAAGTGTGGATGGTGCTCATTGTTTTTATTATACGGGAAATTGAAGGAAGTGTTGCACATCCTGTCACGCCCCAACCTCGATACGATGCGAAGCGGGGAGTGTGGTGCAACGCGTTTGCAGACTAAAGTACGGCCTCATTAACAAAAACCCGCCTCACGCGAGACGGGCATTAATCTCCAATTACTATTTTTTCCTCGGCGCCAGACGATTCTTCGAGAAGCTTGTCATCGTCGAAGGTCGCGGCGGACGGCGGGAATCCTCTCGGGGCGCGCCCCTGCCTCGGGAGCCGCCAGCAGGCTTGGGCGGGGCGGGAGTCAGGTAGTTGAATCCTTCGATGGTCTCTCGCTTGATCGGCTGTCCCATGATTCGTTCCAGAGTCCGAATCATGTCGTTGTCATCGGGCGTGACCAGCGTGAAGGCGTCGCCTGTGCGTTGGGCGCGTCCCGTTCTGCCAATGCGGTGGATGTAGGCGTCGGCGGTGTCGGGCATGTCGTAGTTGATGACGTGCGAAATGCTTTCCACGTCCAGCCCGCGCGCGGCAATGTCGGTGGCGACCATGATGTCGTGATGTCCGCTCTTGAAGCCCTTGAGCGCGGACTGCCGCTGTCCCTGCGAACGGTCACCGTGCAGGCTGGTCACTTTGAAACCAGCGCGCAGGATTTGTTGCGCCACTTTTTGCGCGCGGTATTTGGTGCGCGTGAAAATCAAAACCGAGTTCGTGTCGGTATGTTTGAGCAGTTCGATCAACAGCGCAGACTTCAAATGCGGCGGCACAGGATACAGCGCGTGAGTCACCGTGTAGGCGGGACGACTGATTCCCATCGCAATCTTTTGCGGCTGTTTCAACGCCTGTTGGGCGAGCAGTTCCACATCAGGCGGGAAGGTGGCGGAGAACATCATCGTCTGGCGTTTCTCAGGCACGGCTTTGACGATGCGCCGCACGTCGGGCAGGAAACCCATGTCGAACATGCGGTCGGCTTCGTCGAGCACCAGGATTTCGATGTTCGCCATTTTGGCATGACCCTGCGCGATGAGATCGAGCAAACGACCTGGGCAGGCGACGAGGATTTCCGCGCCGCTGCGCAATGCCTGAATTTGTGGATTCGCGCCGACGCCCCCGTAGATGGTCACGCTCTTCAATTTGGTTCCAGCCGATAAGTCTTTGACCACGTCGTTGATTTGTTCGGCCAGTTCGCGGGTCGGCGTGACGATGAGCGCGCGGGCGACGTTTCGCTGTCCGCTGAGTAGTTTGTTCAAAATGGGGAGGACGAAGGCGGCGGTCTTGCCTGTGCCTGTCTGCGCCGTGCCGATAATGTCGCGTCCGCGCAAGGCGGCGGGGATGGCGGCTTCCTGGATGGGTGTGGCGGTGTCATAGCCCGCCTTTTTGATTCCCACCATCAGGCGGGAATCGAGATTGAATTGTTCGAAGTTCATTATTTTCCTTTTATGTGACAATAAAAAACGGCGATTGCCTCGCCGTTTGCATGGTTATGCAACTGCGTAGGAGCGGACGTGCAATATTTCCTGCCGCTCCATTGGGCGAATATCCCGATTTGTGAGGGTGACAACAGCAATGGTCTTTCCTTCGCCAGTAATAAATTCCACTTCATAGGCTTTGTTGCCATCGTGGCAATGGACGATTGCGCCCACATCGCCGCGTGTGAGGTTGAAATCCTTGATGTCGTGAGATAAAACAACCGTATCCAATTCGTTAAACATTTTCTGCTCCAGTTTTCAATCAAACGGATAAACAGTGACCAACTTTGGAATGCTGTCTCTTGATTCGATGATCCAGACTGTGCGTATGTGGATAATAACACCATTTGGCGTTTTAAGTTCGCCGTCAATCACATATTTTACGCCAAAGACGGATTCGCTCACCTCTGCAACAGGCTCTGTTTTTGCAATATTCAGTAAACCTTGTCTGAATTCGGGGGTATTTGTCTCGTCAAATCCAAAAGAACGGAAGTATCTTGCCTTGGACTTTCCAATCGCATGGGTTTCAGAAAGCAAATAATCCAAAATTTTGCTGTTTGATATGATCGCGTTGGATTTATTCGGCATGAACATGGCTTTTCTGGATTATAGCATTAAGGTGACAGTCACTTTCAAAGTGACTGTCACCTGCTTTATGCCAGAAACAACACCGCCACGCCGACGATTGCAAGCAATGTCCCTGCCACCCCCTGCCAGCCGACCTTTTCCTTGAAGACAAAGTAACTGATGGGCAGGACGATCACGGGCGGAAGCGCCATCAACGTGCTGGCGACTCCGATCTCCGCGTGTTGTATCGCCAGCAGGGATGCGGACACGCCCAACACAGGTCCGACCACTGCGCCAATCGCAATCAATTGCAGTGCTTTGGGTTGTTTGCGGATGGTTTTGATGGTTGTCCCCGCTTGTTTTTCAACCATCGCCCAGAGCCAGATGAAAATTGCCGCCGCCAACATGCGGATGGCATTTGCCTGAAACGGGGAAAAACTTCCCGTCATCCCCTGCTTCGAGAGGACAAGCCCGACTGCCTGTCCCAGCCCAGCCATGACCCCGAAAAATACGCCGCGCTGCGTATGTCCATGTGGCGTGTCTGCGGGCGCTTCATGTGACATGACCACCCAGGCAATTCCTGCCAGCGCAAGTACAACCCCCAGGATTTGCAGGGGGGTGAGCGTTTCATGGAAAAATATCCACGCGATGATCGAGCCGAAGATGGGAGCAAGCGCCAGCAGCAAACTGCCGAGGCGGGCTCCCACCGCAACATAGGACTGGAATAAAAACGCGTCGCCCAACGCCAGCCCGATGACGCCGGAAAGTCCCAGCCACATCCAGCGCGAGGAGTCCGCCGAAAAGGGCAACGGCTCACGGAAGAGGATGAGGTTTAAGATGACGAGATAGATCAACGCAAACAAAAGGCGGATGCGGTTTGTGACCTGTGAGCCAACCATCTGGCTTGACCTTGAAAAAATGATCGCAGTAATTGCGAAAAAAACCGATGTCGCCAATCCAGCAATTTCACCGATGAAGTTCATGTTCTGCTTCTCTCTATCTATTCTCTATTCTCTGTTCTCTATTCTTCTTTCTTCAATTCCGCCCTTGTTAATATGATCACCGCCGCCAGAATCAATCCGCCGCCAAGCAGGGTGATGGGCGTGAGTCTCTCGCCAAAGAGCCATGCCGCCAGCAAAACCGTCACCACGGGTTCCAGTGTCGAGAGCATTGCCCCGTTGGTGGGACCGACGATTTTTATTCCAGCAAGGAAAGTTGTAATGGCGATGATGGTCGAGAAGACGATCATGCCCAGCATGGCGAGCCAGCCTGTATTGCTTTGCGGAAGATTAACCCCATTGCCAAAGGTCAACATCCCGTAGACTGCGCCAGCCGACATGAAGACCACCGCCGAAGATTGAAACGCCGTAACGTGTTTCATCACATTTGCGCCAACGACGATATACACCGAATAGACCAGTGCGGCTGCGATGATCATCACCACGCCGAGGAGTTGTCCACCCTTGGGGTCAACAGTCAGCGCCGCGCCAACGAGTGAGAGAACCAAAGCAATGATTTTTACAGCAGTCACTTTTTCGCGCAGGAAAATCGTCGAGAGGATGAAAACGAACATCGGGTAGAGATACAACAGCAGGGCGATCAACCCGACGGATGCGTATTTGATGGATGACAAATACAGGAAGGATTGCCCGACGTATCCCAGAGCGCCCATGCCGATGAGTTGCGCGAGAATCCGTCCGCGGGGGAAACGCTCCTTGCGCACGATCAAAACTGTAATCATGAAAATAGCGGAAACGCCGAAGCGGATGAAGAGGGCGGTGAAGATGTCCATCCCGTCGCCGTAGACGTATCGCCCGAAGATGCCGAGAGTCCCGAAAGAGGCGGCAGAGATGGCGATGAGCAGGATGCCGATAAGTTTTTTCATTGTTGTTGAGTCAGGGATTGCAGGAATGTTCGGATTTGACCTGCGGTCTCATTCCACGCTGGTTGTTGAGTATACCGCCTGCGGGCGTTGAGCGATAGTTCGGTGAGCAGGCTTCGATTGGATGCGAGTTCCGAAATGCGGGTTGCAAGCGTTGACGAGTCGTTTGGCTGAATCAGATAGCCAGTCTTTCCATGTTCGATGATTTCTCCCGCCGCGCCTGCCGTTGTGCCGATGGCGGGCAGACCAAAGCACATCCCTTCGAGATAGACAATGCCGAAGCCCTCGTAGCTTGACGGCACAACGAGGATGTGCGCCTGCCTGAGTTTTTCGATGAGGGGTTCGCTGTTGAGCGCGCCGTGAAACTGGACGATGGACGACAGGCCGTTGACGGTGACGAGGTCCTGCATTTTCTTGGCGTAGGCGGGGTCGGTGGTGAGCGAGCCGATTACATCTACTCTGACCTTTGACTTTTGAATCTTCAAGGTGCCCAGGACAATGCCTGTGACCGCCTCCAAAAGCGTATGAAGCCCTTTGCGCTCGATGACATTGCCGAGGAACAGAATCCGCAATTCTTCGGATTTGCTTCTTTCGATGATTTTATCTTTGGAGATTGCGTCGCCAAACCTGTCTGTGGGTGGGTATGCAACAACCCCTGGTTCACTATTCCCTATTAAACTATTCACTACTCCCTGCGTCGTCTGCGAATTGAAAATAAACCCGTCTACACTTTGCAGGTATTTTTTTTCGACCACGCGATAGAAATCATTCTGCCATTTGGGACGTAATTCGGAACATCGCAAATGATGCACCAGGCTGACAATGGGATACGGATGCGGTTTGCGGTTTGCGCCAATCAGCGAAGGATGATTGAGTTCATCTTGAATCAGAAGATCAAGGTTGGTCGGGAGTCTAAAAGTGAGATTGTCCGTCAAGTGCGCGGCGTAATTCCGCCAGGGCAGGGAAATGATTTCAACGTCATCCCCCTGCGCGCGGAGATAATCCACCAGTTTGCGGTCATACAAGTACCCGCCGCTGAGGGTGTCCAGCGAGCCGTAGATAAGGAAACCGATTTTCATGGTTCAAAGCCTTATTGTTAGCAAGTTTGTAAGTTGGAAAGTTCACAAGTTGAAACCTGCAAACCTGCTAACTTTTCAACCTGTCGACGCGAAAAGCCGCCCACGCGTTCGCATGTTCCCACAAAACAACCTTGAGCGCGGAGATATTCTTTGCCCTGATTCTTTCGCTCAATGTCGTGGCAAGGATGCGCGAGAAATGCTCGATGGACGGGTTCAACCCCGTAAATTCAGGCTTGTCGTTGAGCATTTGTTCCTTGTAATAGTTGACAGTTTCATCGAGATGCTTTTCCACATCCACGATGTCCACCAGGTAGCCATGCTGATCAAGTTCCGCGCCTTCGAGTTGCAACTCGAGAACATAGTGATGCGAGTTCGGGAAGTTTTCCGCTCCCCAATTCCCGCCAATCAAAAAATGACGCGCAATGAATTCCCGTCTAACTGCAAGTGTGTACATGTTTCCTCCAATGTAGTTATGGGCCCAAAAATCTTCTGACATTTGAATTCAAAAATCAGGAGATTTTTGAAGCCCTGTAGTCGAATATCACTTGTATCGTCTCCTGCGGATTTTCATCCAGCAGTTGATATGCCTTGTCTGCTTCTTCGATGGGGAAGCGGTGGGTGATCCACTTCTCTGGTTTGATTCTGTCCAAAGCCTTCCACGCCACATCGAAGCGGCGAGACTTGTCCCACCTGCCCGAAAGTTCGGGCGCAATGCTGCTGACTTGTGACGAAATCAACTTGATGCGCGAACGATGGAAGTCCCCGCCGAGATTGATCTCCGCCCGCTTTTGTCCATACCACGAGCCGATGACGATTCGTCCGCTGAAAGCGGTTAGTTCAATCGCGTCATTCAAGGCGGGCGGGGAGCCAGTCAATTCAAAAGTCAGGTCGAAAGGGTCGAAGGTCGAAGGCTTGTCCTGAGTTTTATCGAAGGGTCGAAGGTCGGTAGGCGCAAGACTTTTGACCTTTGACCTTTGACCATTCATCCCCAATGCCTTTCTTCTCAACTCAAATCCATCGACAGCAACCAAACTCTCCAGCGGAAATTCACTCAACAGAGAAGCGGTCAACAATCCCACCACGCCCTGTCCCAACACCAAAACCCGTTCCCCAAGAATCGGCGCGCCATCCTGAACCAGGTTTACCGCCGTCTCCATGTTTGGCAGAAAGCACGCAGATTCAGGGGAAATGGCTTCGGGGATGTGGATCAAGGACGAAGGCTGAATGATGAAGGATGAAGCGTGAGGGTGAAATGCAAAAACCAACTTACCCTGCAAAGCCCTGTCTACCTGTTTACCTGTCTCTTTCACCCTTCCCACACATGCATACCCGTATGCCAGCGGATATTTCATCTCACTGCTCACCGCATCGTGGGCATCCTTCAACTGCGGGAACTGTCCGCGATAGACCAGCAATTCCGTCCCCGCGCTGATCGCGGAGCAGATGGTTTCCACCAGCGCCTCATCCGCTTTAAGATGGGGGAGCGGCGTTTCTCGAATTTCGATTTTTCGGGGGGCAGTGAAGAATATCGTCGTTGTTGCGCGCATGGGTAGAGTTTACCGCCAGATTTGACAATTTGGCAAAGCCAAATAAACTTTTAGAATACCCCTCAAAAAATGGCAGCCGCCTTCTCGAAAGCGACTGTCGTTTGGCAGACTATTTCCTAACCGGGCATCAAGGGGTTTTCCCCACCGGGTGGAACTGGGCGGCGAAACTCATAGTTTTTAATAATTGCTTTGAGCAACACAGCCTGCTCACGAGTGACCTTTTTGAACTCAAAACCGATATTGTAGAATTTAGGGCTGATATCCTGCTGGCACCACACCGCGCGGGCGGGTATTGTAACTCGTGGAGCGGCGACATCTGGCAACTCAGGCAATTCAATGGCGAGCATAATCTCGGCGTTTCTCTCCACAAACCGCTCCCCGATCACCATGGCTCCCTGTAAGTGGAGATCGGCCAGGTAACCAAGCAGATGCCCGCTATCGGAATCGAAAACCTGATTGTATGCCATTAAATTCTTCCGTTGACTTTGCCTTCGTTCCTGCATGGACACTCCTTAACCTCTTCAAGTTTACATGCGACGATGTTCCAAAAGCATTACCGTTTTATGGTAAAAATACCCAATGCGCTGGATCTATATTTCCCCTCACCTTGACGATGCTGTTCTCTCCGCGGGCGGCTTGATTTATGAGCAGGCCCGCTCCGGCGCGGAAGTGGAAATCTGGACGATGACCTGCGGCTTGCCAGCGGGCGAACTTTCGCCTTTTGCCCAGGCGCTTCACTTCACATGGGGCTTTCCTATCCCCGCCGATTTGCTTGCCGCCCGCATCGCAGAAGACAAAAAAGCCGCCCGCCTCCTCGGCGCAAAAACTGTCCACTTCGATTTTTTGGATTGCATTTACCGGCGCGGCAAAAATGGGAATTGGCTTTACTCTGAAGTTTTTATCCCGCCGCATGAAGATGATGCAGAACTGCCTGAACAACTGGCCGAAGCCATCTCCGCCCGACTTTTACCCACCGACCAATTGGTCTGCCAATTCGGGATTGGTTCCCACGTTGATCACACCCTCGTCCGCCGCGCCGTCGAGTTGATTCCGCGCCCGGTCCTTTACCTGGCGGACATCCCCTACCTATTCAAGTCTCCCGCTGAATTGGAGCCGCACACAGCCCGAATGACGCCCAAGACCCATCGAATTGGCGACCCAGGCTTCTGGACGTGGCTGGAGGCGGTTTCCGCCTACAAATCCCAACTTAGCGGCTTATTCGAAAATCGCAAACAGATGGAATCCCAATTCCAGCAATATTGGTCTGAATACATTGGAATTCGCCTTTGGTCTCCTTTGTAGACCAACCCGGCAATACTTTTGGGTCTTGAAACTCGATTTGAATTATGATATAGTAATCGCAACTTTCCGGGCGATACCACCGGATTTTTTTATCAATTGCATCTCTGATTCAGGGATGCAAAATTAATTTCAATGGCAGGACATAATCATGACAACCAATTTCCTTACCAAAGAGGGTTTTCAAAAGCTTCAAGAGGAACTGGATCACTTGCGCACCGTCAAACGACAGGAAGTGGCTGAACGCCTGCACGAGGCGATGGAGGGCGGCGAATTGATCGAGAATGCCGAATACGAAGCTGCGAAGAACGAACAAGCTTTTGTAGAGGGGCGCATTCAGGAACTCGACCTGCTCCTTGCCACTGCCCAAATTATCGAAGAAAATGGAAAAGCAAAGAAACACGACGCGATTCAGGTCGGCTCGAAAGTGACCATCAAGGAAGGCAATTTTGAAGCAGAGACTTTTACCATTGTCGGCGCGGCAGAAGCCAACCCCCGCGTAGGAAAGATTTCCAACGAGTCTCCCATTGGCAAGGCGATTTTGGGGCACAAAGTGGGCGACACGGTCAAAGTGGAAACTCCCGGCGGAACCTACAACGTCAAGATCATCAAGGTCGGCTGAACCTCACAGGACGCGAGTTTATCCCCGCGTACCTGTGTACGCGGGGATTTTTTTATAAAAACACGGAAGACCCTAAAGGTCTCAAACCAAGTAACAGAAGGTAGATCATCATGGCAGAATACACATCCCTTGAAAAAATCCGTTTGCAAAAAATCGAAGACCTTCGCGCCGAGGGCGTGGAGGCTTACCCCACTCGCGCCCAGCGGACTCACACCAGCGCCCAGGCAATCGCCGGGTTCGAGGCGGCTGAGGCGGCAGGGCAGGAAGTCAAAGCTACGCTTGCGGGACGCATCCGCGCCAGCCGCGCCATGGGCAAGGTGACCTTTGCTCACGTCGAAGACGGCTGGGGCAAGATTCAACTCTTCTTCCGCGCCAATGAGTTGGGCAAGGAAAAACTGGACTTTTTCAACAAGATGTTCGACCTGGGCGATTTTGTCCAGGCTTCGGGCGTGATGTTCCGCACCAAGGCAGGAGAAATCACCCTGCATGTCCACGACTTCAAACTGCTCGCCAAATCTGTGACCCCTCTTCCCGCCGATAAAGACGTGACTCAGGAAGATGGAACCGTCGTCCGCTACGCCGCGCTGGAAGATGCCGAAATCCGCGCCCGCCAGCGTTACGCCGATTTGGCGGTCAACCCGCATGTGCGCGAGAACTTCCGCAAACGCGCCACGCTGGTCAAGGCGTTGCGCACCTTCCTCGATGACCATGACTTTCTCGAAGTGGAAACGCCCATTTTGCAGCCGTTGTACGGCGGCGCGGCGGCACGTCCGTTTGTGACTCATCACAACGAACTCGACCAGGATATGTACCTGCGTATCTCCTTCGAGTTGTACCTCAAACGTTTGCTGGTCGGCAATTTGGAGCGGGTGTACGAAATTGGGCGCGACTTCCGCAACGAGGGCGTTTCGTTCAAACACAATCCCGAATTCACCCAATTGGAATTTTACTGGGCGTACGCCGATTATTTGCAGGTGATGGAACTGACCGAGCAGATGGTTGCCTACGCCGCCGAAAAGGTGACGGGTTCGACCAAAGTCAAATTTGGCGAACACGAAATCGAGTTCAAACCGCCCTGGCGGCGGCTGGAAATGCGGCAGGGAATCCTCGAAACCAGCGGCGTGGACATTTTCGCGCATCCCACCGCCGAATCATTGTTCAAAGCCATCGCCGCCAAGCATGACAACAAGACCCCCGATCCCAAATCCACCCGAGGCAAGATGATCGATTTTCTCGTGGGCGAGTTTTTGGAGCCGACGCTGATTCAGCCGACCTTCCTCTACAACTACCCGCGAGATATTTCCCCGCTGGCGAAGTCCATCCCCGGCGACCCGCTGACCGTGGAGCGCTTTGAAGGCTACGTGGCGGGCTTTGAGTTGTGCAACGCCTTCACCGAATTGAACGACCCGCTTGACCAGGAAAAGCGTTTTGTTGATATGCAAAGCGACTACACCGACGACGAGGAAGAAAAGCATCCGCTGGATGAGGATTACCTGCGCGCCATGCGTTACGGAATGCCCCCCAACGGCGGCTTCGGCATGGGCGTGGATCGCCTTGCCATGCTGTTGACTGATAACCACTCGATCCGCGAAGTGTTGTTATTCCCTGCCTTGAAGAAGGAAGAGTTTGGAAAGTAAGACAGGAAAACTTTAAACACAAAGGACACGAGGTACACGAAGGTTTTTTCCTTTGTGAACTTTGTGTCCTTCGTGTTTAAAACGGAGTTGAAAAGAACAAAAACCCCAATTTGTGGGTACAATACCCCCATGGACGAACCAGCCCTCATTCAAACCGCGCAACGCGGCGACCTGGATTCTTTCAACACCCTCGTCCTGCATTATCAGGACTCGGTCTTCAACACGGCGCTCCGCATTCTCGGCGACGAAGACCATGCCGCAGACGCAGCCCAGGAAGCCTTTATCTCCGCCTTCCGCAGCATCAACACCTTTCGCGGCGGCTCCTTCAAAGCCTGGCTCTTGCGGACAGTGACCAACGCCTGCTACGACGAACTGCGCCGTCAGAAGCGGCGTCCCACCACGCCGCTCGAGCCTGAGACTCACGACGGCGAGGAGGTTGATTCTCCGCGCTGGCTGGCTGATCCCAACGTGACGCCCGACCAGCAATTCGAAGCCGATGAACTCGAACACGCCATCCAGCACTG
Organism: uncultured Chloroflexota bacterium; assembly: GCA_903837815.1. Classification (GTDB taxonomy): domain Bacteria; phylum Chloroflexota; class Anaerolineae; order Anaerolineales; family Villigracilaceae; genus Villigracilis. The sequence goes on from CAILWD010000135.1 coordinate 22,046, forward strand.
CCTCGACACGCTCCCCGTCGAATTTCGCACCGTCGTTGTGCTTGCCGACATTCAGGGCATGGACTACGCCGAAGTGGCAACCGCCGCCCGTGTTCCGCTTGGCACCATCAAGAGCCGCCTTGCCCGCGCGCGTTTGCGCCTGCGCGAGTGTTTGCGCGGCTTCGAGGAACTTTTGCCTTCGGCATTTCGTTTAGAAGGGGAGCGCAAGCCATGAAAAAGTTCCGTGAAATCGAACTCCTCTCCGCTTATCTGGATGGACAACTCAGCCCGTCTGAATCTGCGCGCCTCGAATCCAGCCTTGCCTCCGACCCCGAGTTTGCTTCCGCTTTCGATGACCTACGCGCCGCCCGTGGCATTCTCCGCAAACTGCCGTCACGCAAGGCTCCGCGTAACTTTACCCTCACCCGACAGATGGTTGGACTCAAACCGCCCCTGCCGCGTTCTTATTCCTTCTTCCGCTTTTCGACTGCCTTTGCAACCATCCTTTTGACTTTGACCTTTGCCGCAAACTTGGCGGCACCACGGTTAAGTTATGTCGGCCCCATCAATACCGGGTTTGGAGGCGGCTACGGCGGCGGACCTGCCGAATCGGCTCCGATGCTTGCCGCCGAAGCTCCCGCCGCAACCGAGGCTCCTGCTGTGATGGAAGCTCCTCTCGAAGCTACAACCGCAACCCCTGCCGGGACTTTAGCCCCTTCCGCTCCTGCTTTGGAAATGGAAGCCATGCCCACTCTGACTGCGGATTCTGCGGCGACGGAAGCGCCCACCGCCAAGCAGATGGAACCGTCACCCGAAGCGTTGGATCAGCCCCCGGTTGAGAATCAGGCTGGGGCGGAGTCTGTCGCGGTGGAACCAGCCCAAAGCCAGCCGCTGATTCCCGTCGCGTGGCAGGTTGTCCTGTTTATCCTGCTCCTGTTCAGCTGCTTGACCGCTTTCTTGTTGCGCCGTTCTGCAATCCAAAAATGGAAGTAATTTATGGCACGAGATGATGTCATCAAGTTTTGCCCGCGCTGTGGGACAAAAGTGGAGCGGGAGGAAAAGTTTGGCGAAGTGCGCCCGGTCTGCCCGCAATGCGGGTGGATTTATTTCCAGGACCCAAAGGTGGCGGCGGCTGTGCTGGTGGAGCAGGATGGGTGTGTTTTGCTGGTGCGGCGCGTGAACGAGCCTTTTCGCGGCATGTGGACTCTGCCTGCGGGTTTCGTCAACGGCGGCGAAGACCCGGCCGAAGCGGCGGCGCGTGAATGTTTGGAAGAAACCGGTTTGGTTGTGCGCGTGACCCGTGTGCTGGAAATCATCCCCGGCAGGGAGCATGAGCGCGGCGCAGATTTTGTCATCGTGTACCATGCGGAGGTTGCCAGTGGGGAACTCGTCCCTGCCGATGATGCCGACGCGGCGGAGTGGTTTTCGCGGAACGCCCTGCCTCCGCTGGCTTTCAGGGCGACGCAACAGGTGCTGGAACATTGAAAGAGAGGCTTTGGAAACCCAACAAATTTCTGAAGCCTCTAAATTTATTGCAGGTTTTTGTCAATATGACCCATGTCTCTTTTTATTTGTTTCATTTTAGTGTATCCTTATTGCATGGATCGATAATCAAAAAGGAGAGAAACTCATGAAGTCACAGTATCGCATATTGTTTGCTTTTGTTGCTTTGTTATTGACTGTGGGACTGGCGTGTAATTTTCTTACCGGGTCTTCCGCCACGGAAGCCCCGACTGTTGAGGAACCGCCCGCCGTTGAAGAGCCGCAGGTCGAAGCGCCCGCATCTTCTGCGCCGACCGAGGCTCCTGTTGCAACCGAGCCGCCCGCAGAACAGCCAGTAGCCGAGCAATACTTTACCGAAGAATTTGACGCGGAAATTGGGAATTGGTCGCGGCATGATGTGCTTGGGTCGAAAGAGACCAATGAAGACGGGTTATCCCTAAACGTCGAAGACAGCCGTCTGATCTTTGACTTTAGCACAAAATATCTTTACACCTATCTATTCTACGAGCCGTTCGAATATGACAATGTGGCGTTGGAAGCCAGCGTGGAAAATCGCGGCATGAACGATAATGCCATCAGCCTTATTTGCCGTTACAGCGACGAGGGCTGGTATGAATTTAATATTGCAAATAGCGGGCTGTACACCATGATGTACGGCTTTGTGGATGCAAGCGGCAACATCGGCTATGCCCGCCTCGCCGACGGCGGCTCGACCAAAATCAAAGCCGGCAAGGACGTGAACGTCTATAAGATCATCTGCAATAATCGCAAACTCAGCCTGTACATCAACGGGACGGAAACCCGCGTCTACGAAGACAATCAACACGTTTTGCGGGACGGCAAGGTTGGCATCTCTGTTTCATCCTTTAACCAACTCCCGATTAAAGTCGAGTATGACTGGGTGACGATTAGCGAACCGTAGAGAACGAATCAACAAGTCGGCGAATCAGCGATTCAACAGGTGAGTCGCTGATTCGCTCGAATCATTGAATCGCTGAATCAAAATGCCCGACCTTCGTCCTTCCCCAATTGCAGGCACCTGGTACGACGGCAATCCGAAAAAACTTGCCGCCAGCGTGGACGAATACCTGAACGCCGCCAACCCCCCCGAAATCTCTGGAAAAATTATCGCCGTCATCGCCCCCCATGCGGGATATGTCTATTCAGGCGCGGTTGCCGCTCACGCCTTCGCCGCCGTCCGTAACTTGACTCCCGACCTGGTTGCGGTTCTCTCGCCGTTTCACAGCCTCGCGCCGTATCCGCTGCTCACGACCAGACACGACGCCTACGCCACCCCGCTGGGGGACATCGAGGTGGACAAGTCCGCATTGGCAGAACTGCAAACCCACCTTGATATTCCGCTGATGGCGGTTGCCCAAGATAGGGAACACTCGCTTGAAATCGAACTCCCGTTTTTACAGCGCGTCCTCAAAAATGAATTCAAACTTCTGCCGCTGATGATTCGCGCCCAGGAAGCGGACACGGCACGGCAACTGGGTCATGCCCTCGCGCAGGTTCTCGAAAACAAAAACGCCCTCCTTGTCGCCTCCACCGACCTTTCCCACTTTTACGACCA
>CAILWD010000136.1 GCA_903837815.1 uncultured Chloroflexota bacterium
CTGTGAAATCTGTGGATTATCTCGAATAAAGTTTAATCATGTCCAACACCCGCAACCGTTTCGATAAAAAAGATTCCCTCGAACTGGGCGAAAAAGCCGAGCGCCTCTTCGCGGCAACCGCTCAAAAACTGGGCTGGCAGGTCTTGCCCTCGTCGAGGGAGCAAAACATCGACGAGCATTGGGATTTCCAGATTTCCAAAGAGGGCGAGAATTTCAAAGTCGAAGTGAAGAGCGCAAAGCGGGTAGACAGGAACGACGACGGAATCCAATTCGAGTACACCTGGGTTGAGATTCACGGTGTCCGCCCGAAAGATACAGGCTGGCTCTTCGGCAAGGCAGACTTGATCGCCTTCGAGAGAAAATCCTCTTTCGTCTTCGTCAAACGGCTCGACTTGCTGAAAGTCGTCAATCAAAAAGTTAACCTCGTCGCAAAGGTGACCGACCCCCGCGACGCAATTTACAAAATCTACCGCCGCGAGGGACGCAAGGACAAACTGACCCTGCTCCCGTCTGGCGACATCGAAGAAATCAAATGTATGGAATGGAAAAAGGAATAACAACATAACGTCATTGCGAGGGCGGTGTTTTTTCGCCCGAAGCAATCTTCCATCTTCCATGATATGGAACAAGAAACAAAAACCAGCATGAAAAAAATTCTCACCTCCCTTGCCCTGGTCTTCCTCCTCAGCGCCTGCATGGTTCCCATCGACGCGCCCCCTGACCCTACACCAGTCGAAGTAAATACCGTCGCGCCCACAGCCATGCTTCTCGCGCCAACCGAGACAGAAACGGTAAGCGCAACAATCACTCCGCTCCTGCCGGCGACAACCGAAACGCCCACAGCCATTCCCTTTGTCGAGAGCCTCGAAGCCGTCGTCACAGCCGACCTGCTTAGTTGTCGCTACGGACCGGGCGCCGAATATCTTTATCTATACGGGTTGAAAAAAGGCGCAAACATCGAACTCATCGGGCGCACCGGCGGCAATAACTGGGTGATGGTGAAAGGCAAGAACCTGTGCTGGCTCAATGCCAAATTCGTCGAAATCAATGGCGACCCGCAAACCTTGAAAGTCACCTATCCCGAGGAGTACAAACTCCCCGTCTCGCCGTATTATGCCCCGCCCGCCATCCTGAGCGCCAAGCGCAGCGGAAATAACATCAAGGTCATGTGGACGGATGTCACGCTCCGCGCCGGGGATGAAGAGGATGAAAACATGTTCATCTATATCGCCGAAATCTGGCGCTGTGAAGGCGGCAAGATCATCTTCGACCCGCTGGCAACCAACGAAGCCGATATCACCTTCGTCGATGAATCCGGTTGCGAAGTCCCCTCGCATGGGCGCGTGTTCTTTCAGGAAAAACACGGCTACGCCGGTCCTGCCGACATCCCCTGGCCCGTCAAATGACAGACTTCTCCACCGTCCCCCCGCTCGATGCAACCGCCGTCCTCAAACGCTTTGGGCTGCGCGCCGATAAAAGCCTCGGTCAAAACTTCTTGCAGGATTCCTCCGCGCTGGAAAAAATTGCCCGCGCCGCCGAAATTCAGGCGGAGGATTCCGTGCTGGAGATTGGTCCCGGCTTGGGGAGTCTGACCCGCTACCTGGCTTTGGCAGCCAAAGAAGTCGTCGCCCTCGAACTCGACTCGGATTTGGTTCCCCCGCTTCGGGCTGTCCTCAAGCCTTATCCGAATGTCCGCGTGGTTCAGGGCGACATCCTCAAAACAGACGTCTCCGAACTCGTCCACAAAAAAGATTATCTCGTGGCGGCGAACATCCCGTACTACATCACCTCCGCCATCATGCGTCACCTGCTCGAAAGCGCCCCCACGCCGCGCCGAATCGTGCTGACCATCCAAAAGGAAGTTGCGGAGCGAGTCTGCGCCGCGTCCGGCGACCTGAGCCTGCTGGCGTTGAGCGTGCAGGTGTACGGGAATCCGTCCATCGCCGCCGTCATCCCCGCCTCGGCTTTTCACCCCGCCCCCAAAGTGGATTCCGCCATTCTGCGGGTCGATATCTACCCCGAACCGCTCATTCCGCGTGAAACCCTGGCGGCATTCTTCAAACTCACCAAGGCGGGCTTCAGCCAAAAACGCAAGACCCTGCGCAACTCGCTTTCTTCTGGCTTGCACATCAAACCGCAGGAAGCCGAAGCCCTGCTCAAATCTGCCAGCATCGACCCCATGCGCCGCGCAGAAACATTGTCCATTGAAGAGTGGAAGGGGTTGTGTCAAACAGGATAAGAAATGC
>CAILWD010000137.1 GCA_903837815.1 uncultured Chloroflexota bacterium
CGCCCCTACGCCCCTACGATTTTTCAAAAATCGAAATCGATTCGATGTGATACGTCTGGGGGAAAAGATCAAACGGAGTCACTTCCACCAAACGATAACCCCCGTTGATTAATCTCGCCGCGTCCCGCCCCAGCGTGGACGGGTCACATGAGACATACGCGATCATCTGCGGCTGAATTTGAATCAGCGCGTCCAATGCGTGCCGCTCGATTCCCGCGCGCGGCGGATCAACGATGACAAAGGTTGAACTGTCCAGCCGACCCGCCAACCCAGGTAAAACTTCTTCCGCCGCGCCCTCATACAATTCGACATTATCGAACTCGTCGAGATTAACAGCAAAATCCTCGCAGGCGGATTCAGAGGTTTCGATCCCGATCACGGTTTGGCATTTTGGCGCAAAGAACTTGCTGAACAAACCAACTCCGCAGTAAACATCCAACAACGTCATGGATGGGGAAACAGGGAGTTGGGTAATAATGTATCCAACCATTTTCTCAGCCATTTTCGTGTTGACTTGGAAGAATGAAGCGGCGGAAACCTGAAAATCTTTCCCCAAAATATTGAAGATGAGATTGTCCTGTCCCGCAATCACAACGGCGTGTTCGTCGAATAAATGCACGACTGAGACATTCGCCTCAATTTCAAATTCGGGTGTTTCGGGGGATTCGGATTCAAGCGCGACCATTAATTCTTCATCCCGTCCCACACGCAGGGAAACCCGCTCGACATCCTTGTTTGACTCAAATTGCAGGTTGGGCCAGAAGGCATCGATTCCCGCTTCGGGCAGGTGACATTCTTCAATCGGCAGGGTTGAATTTCCCTTTGCGTTGATAAATCCAACCTTGCCCTCTGCCGTGAGATGGAATTGCACATGGTTGCGATAATTCCACTCCAGTGGAGACGCGACCATCGGCTTGACAGGCGGATTCTCGATTTTGCCAATCCGCTGGAGTTGGTCGCGCAGGATTTCGGTCTTCGCCAGCAATTGTTTTTCGTAAGGCAAATTCTGGTAGTGACACCCGCCGCAGACGGCGAAGTGTTTGCATTTTGGCGCGATTCGGTCCGGCGAGGCTTGCAACACTTCGAGCAGTTTTCCGCGCGCAAAGTTCTTTTTGTCCTCCGTCAACGCCACGCGGACTTGTTCGCCGGGCAATCCAAACGGCACGAACACGGCGCGTCCGTCTGGCAGGCGTCCCATCGCTTCGCCGCCGTAGGTCAATTTTTCGAGGGTGATGTCAAAGGTTTGTGTCATGTGTTAATTATATCCCCAACAAAAAGAGGAAAGGCTGTTTTCAAGCCTTTCCTCTTTTATCCTTTGTGGTCTTCGTGTTTGAGTTTTTTAGGAACTTAGAAGTTAAATTCTTGCCGCTGCGCGAAAAGCAAGAATTTTTTCTAACCACGGAGACACTGAGTCACGGAGTTTTTTAAGGCTTTTCTCTGTGTCTTCGTGTCTCCGTGGTTCAAACCTTTTTTGCCGTAGGTCGGCTTGTCCGAGTTAGGAAACTATTTCAGGAAGAACGAGAGCGCCACCAGCGCAACGATAAAGAAGCCTGCCAGCGCGCCAATGCGTTTGAGGTCTTTCTTGACCATTGTGTAATCGGGGTTGAACTCTTCGCGCGCTGCAGGAGCGCTTGCAAACGAGACGGGCTGGGATGCCCTTTTGTTTTTCTTTGCCATTTTTATTTCTCCTTCAAGAATAATCAGCGAAGCAATTAATAAAATTGCTTCGTCAGTTTTGTAACCGCGCAAAGACAACAATGCGCTGGGTATCAACAAGGTATGGATAGCACGAGATCAAGGTCACGGTGGGGCTTCCGCTCGAAGCCATCACCTCGACGGCGGTTGGCTCGACCAGAACCGTGCGGTCTACGATGTAGACGTGCTGCCGCTGTTGGGTCGAAATGATAATCTGGTCGCCCGGCGCAAGCCTGTCCAGATAGCGGAAGATTTCGCCGTACACATCGTTGTGCGCTGAGAGAACGACGTTCCCGTCCCTGCCTGGGGCTGGCGACCCGACATATTGCCCGACGCCCTTTTTGAGTTGCTCCCAGCCGTCGCCCTGCACGATGGGTGCATCCACATTGATGGCGGGAATTTGAAGGCGGATTGCCTGGTCTGGCGCGGGAGTCGGCACGGGGATATTGGCAAGCGATTGAACCATCGGGCGCAAATGCTCGGGAATTTCCGCTTCATTGGGTCTGGTATTGCCCTGCGCGTCGGGCGGGGCATGTCCCGACGGGAGGACGACTGCCATCACGAGCGGGGTCGCGGTGGGCGTTTCGGGATTGAGCGCGGCGACCACTTCCGTGTTGAGTGTGCGAAGCAATCCCAACCCGTTGAGCAGGACTCCGATCAAGCCGATGATCGCCAGCACTTCCACACCCAGCAGGAGGCGATCCAGAAACTTGCGGCGCGGGTTGACGGGAGCAGGCTGGGGCGAGGATTCTGCCGCTTCCGCCGTATCCACAATCGGCGCGGAGTCGTGGGTCAGGTCAGGCAGGTCGGGCGCGACTGAAATTACGCGTCCTGTGCGGCGGAAGTGTTCCAGCCGTTCCTTGCGCGCCCCGCGACGCTTCTCTACCAACAGGCGGCGGAGTTCCTCCACTGAAAGTTCTTCGGGCGATTTGCGTCTTGGCATAGCGGAGCGGATTATACCGCAAGGGGTTGTCAAATTTCAGGACACCCTGTATAATGCCAATCCTTCGGGCGGGTAGCTCAGTTGGTTAGAGCACTGCTTTGACATAGCAGAGGTCGTAGGTTCGAGCCCTATCTCGCCCACAGAGTAGGCAGGTATGCAAGTAAAAAAGTAACGCAATGACCGAGACGAGTATGTGGTCAAATCCCTGACAGGGAGAAGAGAGCGAAGATTGAGACTCTCTTCGAGGGAAAATCACAGAAAACCACTCGCGAGCGTGGAACTGAACGTAGGGACGAAGCACGCTTCGCCCGTACAAGTAAGTGAAACGGGTTGCTCCGTTAGAGGCTCAAGAGATATGCCGCTAGGCGTAAATCGGGTGGTACCGCGTGA
>CAILWD010000138.1 GCA_903837815.1 uncultured Chloroflexota bacterium
ACCTGCTCAAGGCTGGTTCAAAAATCAGGAGACTTTCGACTCCGCTTCCATCATTCTTTTTGTGGACGGCAGCAACAGATAGATGAACAGTCCCGTGCTGAGGATTGGCGCGGGAAGGAACATCGAGAAGCGCTTCACCTCGGTCACGTTGTGAATGCCCATCGGGTAGCCGCCAATCATCGACATGACAGCGGCGAAGATTCCCACAGGAAGCGCCCACGATTTCCGTTTGATTGCGCCAAAGATGAACATTGCCCACGCTGTAGCGCCCCACCAGTTAATCTGCTGGGAAATGATGTACATCCCGTTCCAGAAGGTGTTTGGGTTCGCGGCAAATTCCGACGGGAACTGGAAGGTGGTCTGGAATTTGGAGATGGGAGCCACGCCGTCGATGAAGGTCAAAACGTATGCCAGCCCCGCGATAAAGGTGAGCGTGATAATTTTTCCGCTCACGCCGCCGATGAACAACATCCCGAACCATAAGACAGCCGCCAAAAGGAACACCCAAAGCGTGGGGGTGGGCAACCCGCTGTCGGCGGCGGGAATCATGGGGAAGAATCCAGCCAGCAGGAGAATCGTCCCCGCCACCGCTCCCCAAAACCAAGCCCAATCCTGCTTGTTCAAAAATCCCCACAAGACGGCGACAGAGAGCGCGCCAGCGGAAGTTCCCAACCAGCCAAGCACCGCGTAGACGATCCGCACGGTGTTGCTTTCTTCCCAAGCCCCATCGTTGAAATGGGTGTGGATGACGGCGTTGTAGGTGTCCGCCAGAAAATACAGGCACAGCAACCCCGCCACAATGCCGAGGATGGACAGCGCCGCCCCAAGTTTGTAATTGTTCTTCATGTTTCATTCTCCTTGTTAATGTCAATTCTGCGGGCGGGACTTGGCGCGCCTGGCGCTTCGATGCGATTGACCACGCCGCGCAGTCCGCCCACGTTTTTTACGAGTTTCTCCGCTGTCTCGCGGACTTTCAGCGAAGCCGTTGCCCCTGCCAGATGAGCGACGCCGTTCAACACGCCCACGCGCAAATCGGCGGAGGCGGTGCGGGCGTCGGCGGCAAAGGCGGCTAAGATTGTCGCGCGTAAATCTTCGTCGGAGGAGTGAATTGTTTTCATGGAAATAAAAAGACCAGTCTGTTCACAGTGTACAGACTGGTCGAAAATTTTGGTACGACTTTTATCGTATGCTACACCTTGCCCCGTTCCTCCAACCGCTTCGGGTCGAGCAGGGTGATGGACTGTTTTTCCACTTTGAGCAGACCTTCGCCTTCGAGCGTTTTCAGCACACGACTCAACACATCGCGGACGGTGCCGAGGCGGGTTGCCATTTCATCGAAAGTGGTCCACTCGCGACGCGGGACGACAAACTGCCCGTCTTGTAATTCGGCGTAGCGCAGCAAGGTATTTGCCAGCCGCGCTTCCACGCTTCGCAGCGACAGGTCTTCCACGAGGCTGATGTAATGCAGCACCCGTCCGCCCAGATGACGGATGACCGCCGTTGCCAACTCTGGGTGGCGCGGAATCAAATCGAGGATTGTTTTGGCGGGGATGAGCCACACGTCCACGTCTTCCAGAGCCACAACCGTCCCAGGGTAGGTTGTGCCAGTGAAAACGGCAATGTCGCCAAATATCTCAACGGGACGCAGGAACATCATTGCCTGTTCGCGTCCTTCACGAGTCATACGCGTGGCTTTGACCCAGCCCGTTTCGAGAACATAAATCGCTTCGGCGGGTTCGCCTTCCACGTAGATGACTTGTCCCGCGTTGAAATGGCGGCGGCTTGCAGAGGCGACGATTGCCTGCTGGATTTCATCGGGCAGGTCGCCAAAATGGCGCAGGCGCTGAAAAACGGTTTGGGCTTGGGTGGGATGTTTCATGTGCGGTGATTCGATTATACTCGCGCCCATTCCAACGGAGGTGTCCCTTGCCCATCTTTGACCACTTTGACTTTCTCGCGCCGTTTTACGAAAAATTCATCCCGCCCAAAGACCCGCAGGAGATGTGGAACTTTGCAGACCTGCCCGCCTCTGGCGCGCTGCTTGACGCGGGCGGCGGTACGGGACGGGTGGCGCAATTCATGAACGGCAAAGCCAATCCTGTTGTCGTGGCGGATATGTCCTGCAAAATGTTGTCCGAAGCCCGCCAAAAGGACGGCTTGCGTCCCGTCTGCTCGCACACCGAAAAACTTCCCTTCGATGATGAAACCTTCGCCCGCATTATCATGGTGGACGCGCTTCATCACGTCATTGACCAGCGCGGGACTCTGGACGAACTCTGGCGGACTTTGCAACCTGGCGGGCGTCTGGTCGTCGAAGAACCCGACTTGCGACTCTTCGGCGTCAAACTGCTTGCCCTCGCCGAAAAACTCGCGCTCATGCGAAGTCACTTCCTTTCGCCGTCGCGCATTGCCGAATTGCTGAGT
>CAILWD010000139.1 GCA_903837815.1 uncultured Chloroflexota bacterium
AATGTTCAGGCATGGAAAAGAAATGGTTGTAATTCCCAAGCCCGTTGTAAACTGTTTTTTCGTTCAGTGGGTCTGTGACTCGTTGCTTTGTGTCAGGCTCGTAAAACGCATATTCGAGGTATGCGTCCGCTGGCAGTTCCATCGAAAATCCCCACAGTTCCTTTGCGATGCGCTTCATCCGCTGCGGACGCTCCTCCCAGCCGTGGAGGTCGTCAACAAGGCGCGGCGCAAACTTTCCGCACCACAAGAACGTGACCCGATTTCCCTCGATCAGCGGGTTGCCATGTTCTTTTGCTTTTTCGAGCAGGGGATGGGATTTCATGGGAAAGAAAATGAACCGCGAAGCTCGCGAAGGTCGCAAAGAAAAAAATAAAACTTTACGCTCTTTGCGGTAACAATGGTTTTCATAAATCTTCCCGCGTGACGCCCGCGAATTGCAGGATGAAATCTGCCCCGTAGACTCGGCTTGGGGTTTGGAAACCAGCTTTGAGGTCGCCAGCCAGAATCCGCTTGACGATTTCGAGAGACGTGAGCGCGGTCAAATAATATGCTTCGGGAGTCCGCAACTTGGCGCGGAAAACATTTTTGCCGTCGGTCACTTCGGCGATGAGCAAACTGAATCCATTTTTGTTTTGTTCGGGCGTGGGACCTGGCGCAAAGAATTTCCCAATGAACCATTTGATAAAGTCCCTTGCGGCGCGGGTGTAAAGCAGCGGACCCATCACGCGGGTCAGACGCATGAAGCCGAACATCACGGAGGGGAAGCCCATGTACACCGTTACGTTGGGAATGCCCGTGCTGTGATATGCCGTGCTGACGTCGCCCCACCCCATCGAAACCAGCCGCGTCGGTCCGCGCCCGAAATCCACATCTTTGACGCCCCACAAATGCGGCACGCTGATAATTTTTCCGTCGCGGCGGATGCGTCCCTCACGATGGCTGTTTTCGACGCCAGAACGTGCTGTGCCGCGTGAGACTCCGCTGCCGATGCTTTTGATGTACAACTCAAGATGGGTCGCGCTCGGAAGTTTCCCTGCCACATAGGCGCTCAAACAATCCGACGGAACCACGTCAAAGCCGCCGCCTGGTAGCAGCATCACGCCCGCGCGCTTTGCTTCATCGTCCATCGTCGTCAACGCCTCGAACTCTTCGATCTCGCCGCTGATGTCCACGTAATGCCGCCCCATGCGGATGCACGCCTCCGCCATCTGCCGAAAGGTCAGCACGAACGGACCCGCGCAATGCAACACCGCGTCCACTTCGAGCAAAGCCGCATCGAGCGCGGCGGTGTCTTCGACCGAAAAGGCGCGATATTCCAAACCAAATTTTTCGGCTTGCGCGCGCAGTTGCTTTTCGTCACGACCCGCGAGCAACGGCTTCAACCCCTGCTTGACCGCCTGTTCGACAATCAAACTTCCCGTGTATCCGTACGAGCCATAGACCAGAAAATTCTTCATGACTTCTCCGTCCACGATGGATGCGCGTATTTCTTCTCGACAAGTTCCGCCGCTCTTTTTTCTTCGGATTGAGAGAGGACTCCGCTCTCGAAGCTGATCCCCAACTGGATTTCAAACCCGCGAACAAAAGCCTGGGCTGCTGTTTCCCAATCCTTTTCCACGCCGATCACGGATTCGACAGTCGTGGCGCGCGCCAACAATCTTTGTGACGCGACTTCCCTTGCGGCTTCGTCTTTGAAGACCAAAGCCTGACAGATTCGCGTCAGGTCGCCTGTCAGCGGAAGGGAGCCATGTTGCAGCACGCCTTCCTTCTTCCGCGCTTGTGCCGAGCCGATGAGCTTCTTCCCGTTGACGGTGATTTCATACGTGGCTGGTACTTCAAAGCAGACAGGGTTTTGATTCTTCGTAGCGGGCTGGTCGGCATGTTCTTTCATCTCGACAGGCAATCCCAACTCGCGGACGGCGTACATCAATGCCTGCGCGATGCGGTTGTAGGATTCCAAAATGCCGCCGACGAGCACGGGGTCATCCTCCCGCCCTGTGACGGAGTAGGTGAGTTCGTCGGTGTGCAGGATCGCCCGTCCACCCGTAGCGCGGCGGACAACTTCCCAGCCGTGAGATTTCAACCTTTCCGTGTCCACGTCCGCAAAAGGCTGGGCGTGTCCCAAAGAAAGGCAGGGCGGATTCCAGGAATACAGACGAAGCGTGGGCAGTGATTCCCCGCGATAAATATGCTCAAGGATGGATTCGTCCACAGCCATGTTCCATGCGCCAGTAGCTGCGGGAGTGTGTAAAAGTCGCCATGGTTTCATGGAGGTATTTTACCTGATGAAAAAGTAGAGACACAGCAGCGCTGTGTCCTACTTAATATATTTCGATAACTTCTCTTCGATGTTTTTTATAAACTCCACCGCTGATTGGAGAACTTCATCCGCCTGTTCTTCGGTAATAATTTTGGACTTTTGATAATCCCCAGCCTGCCGCATGTCGAACGCGTGATGGATAATCCTGCTCATTTCCTTTGGGAAAATCTGCTGTCGGACAAAGAACTCGTCGAATTTTGCCAGCACGCCCGCGTGTTTTGTCGGCTCGACATTGACAGTCACAAGCAAAGCCAGTGCTGCGTAAAAAACGGAATAGTACGCGCGATTTACAATGCTGGCGGGACTTCCGCCGTTTTCTCTCAAGATGCGGGCGTCGTGAAGGGCATCCCGCGCGCATTCGATGCGATATTGGATGAGATCTTTTTTATAGGATTGACTGCTCATACAGCAATCCC
>CAILWD010000140.1 GCA_903837815.1 uncultured Chloroflexota bacterium
CAAAATATCGCGGCGAATTTGAAGAACGCCTGACTCAAATTTTGAAAGAAGTAAAAGCGCGTCCCGAAATCATCCTCTTTATTGACGAAATTCACACGCTGGTGGGCGCGGGGCAGGCGGGAGAGGGCAGCATGGACGCCGCAAATTTAATCAAGCCTGCGTTGGCGCGTGGCGAACTGCGCTGCATCGGCGCCACCACCATCAGCGAGCACCGCCGCTACATCGAAGCAGACCCAGCCCTGGAGCGGCGTTTCGAGAAAATCATCATCAACGAACCCAGTCGCGATGACGCCATCGAAATCCTCAAAGGCTTGCGCTCCAAATGGGAGGAACATCATCAAGCGCGATTCACCGACGGGGCGCTGCAAGCCGCTGTGGATTTGTCCATCCGCTTCGACAGCGACCATCAACTGCCCGACAAGGCAATTGACCTGATTGACAAAGCGGGCGCGCGCACGCGGATTCCCGTCCTGAGCGTGATGTTGGGCGACAAAGCCGCAAGCGGGACTCAAGCCTTTGGCGAAGTCACCGACCTGACAGTTGCCCGCGTCCTCTCTGAAAAAATCGGCGTCCCGCTGGAAGTCATCACGGGCTACGCGGCGGGTGGCGAAACCTCACGCCTGCTGGAACTCGAAGCCTTTTTGAAGCGGCGAGTCATCGGTCAGGACGAAGCGGTGGAACGAGTCTGCAAACGGCTGATAATGGCAAGCGCGGCACTTTCGGAAAGGCGCGGACCGCTGGCGGTTTTCCTGTTCCTCGGTCCCAGCGGAGTTGGAAAAACGGAACTCGCCCGTTCGCTTGCCGCCTTTCTTTTTGGCAGCGACTCGGAAATGATTCGATTGGACATGTCCGAATATATGGAAGAGCATAGCGTCTCGAAGATGATTGGCTCGCCGCCTGGGTATGTCGGTCACGAAGAAGAGGGGCAGTTGACAGGCAGACTGCGAACCCACCCGTATTCGATTGTCCTGCTGGATGAAATCGAAAAGGCGCATCCGCGCATCTTTGACCTGTTCCTGCAACTCTTCGACGAGGGGCGGCTGACCGATTCAAAGGGGCGCGTGGCAGACGCCAGAAACGCCATTTTCATCCTGACCTCGAACCTGACCGCCAGCAAAAAAGCGGAGTTGAGTTTTGTCCCAGCCAAACAAGTGGAAAAGGAAGGCGACGCCCTACGCGAAGTTGCAAAACACTTCCGACCCGAACTCATTAACCGAGTCAACGAGCAGATTGTTTTCAAATCTTTGGGGTTGGAGGATGTGAGAAAAATCCTCAAACCCATGCTGGAGGAAATTCAGCAAAGCCTGCAAAAACAATATCAAGCCGCCCTGCAAATTGATTCACAGGCTGAAAGTTTCATCGCCCAGTCAGGCTACAACCCGCAGTACGGCGCGCGCGAACTTCGCAGGACGGTGGAGAAATTAGTCCAAATGCCGCTGAGTGAGTTAATCCTTGCGGGGAAATTGGAGAGGGGTTCAAGGTGGGAATTGACGCTACAGGGAGAATCGCTGGCGTTTCTTGCAAAGTAGAATTGCATAAAGTCGTGGGGTAAAATAAGCAGTTGCCGTCTATGGAACTTCTAAATGACTTTCGCGCTTTATCGCATTATCAGAGCCTGCTGACCCACATCCAAGCGGGGCGGACTCTCCCCGGCTTGGGGCTTCCGCGCGCCGCGAGGCTGCCGCTTCTCGCCACCCTTCACGCGGACTTGAATCGTCCGATTCTGCTGGTGACAGACCGCGCCGACCATGCCCTTGCGTTGTTCGATGAACTTGGATTTTGGGTCAAGTCGCCGCGCTATTTGTTTGCGGAGCCAAATCCGCTTTTCTACGAGGAAGCCGCGTGGGGAATCGCCACCCGCCGTGACCGCTTGCAAGCGTTGACCGTCCTCTCGACTTACCATTTGCCATTTACCCCCAAGCCTGAATCCCCTCCCATTATCGTCGCCTCCGTTCGTTCGTTGATGACCCGCACCCTGCCGCGTCGCGACTTTCTCAAAGCGTGCAAAAAACTTTCGGTCAACCAGACCATTCAACCCGAAGCCCTGATCCGCGAGTGGACGAGGATCGGCTACCAGCGGGTGAACACCGTCCTGGAGCCAGGTCAATTCTCTCATCGCGGAGGTCTGCTCGACGTGTGGACTTCCACCGATTCCAACCCCGTCCGCCTGGATTTCTTCGGCGACGAAATCGAAACCATCCGCCAGTTTGACCCCGCCACGCAGCGGACGGTTGAAAAGCTGGAGTCGATTCTTGTCACGCCGTCGCGCGAGTTTTTGGCGGAGACGGTTGACGACGGGGTGACGTTATCCGAGTTCCATATTCCGCTGCTTCATTCCATGCCTGCGTCGCTGCTCGATTATCTGCCGCCGCGCGCGCTGGTTTTAGTGGACGACCTCGGCATGGTCGAGACGATGGCAAACGAGGTGGAGGAGCAGGCGCTCAAGTTCAGGCAGGAGAGCATTGCCGAAGGCACGCTTGCAAAAGATTTCCCCGTGCCGTATGTGCCGTGGTCTGAATTGCACGATACGCTTGGCGGCTTTGCCTCGGTTGAGTTGGGACATTCGACGGACACACTCGCCCTGAGCGAAGTCGAAGGGCCAATTCTCAGCGAGCAGTTTGGTCACGATGAAAGATTTGGCGGACGGCTCAAGCCGTTCATCGAATACCTGACTCCGATTGTCGAGCGGGGCGAAGATGTCTTCATCGTCTCGCGCCAATCGCCGCGTTTGCATGAACTTTGGGAAGAGCATTACCCGAACTCTGAGTTTCCCAATCTCCAATTTATCGAAGCCTCGCTCTCCGAAGGTTTCACTCTCAAGACTCACCTATTCCCTCTTCACCTCATCACTGATTCAGAAATCTTCGGTTGGGAACGTCCCCAGTCGCGAGTCCGTCAAAAGCAGACCGCCGAGACTCCCGAATCGCTGTACGCCGATTTGCTGGTTGGCGATTACGTCGTGCATGTTGACCACGGCATCGGGCGCTTCGCAGGATTGATTCAGCGGCAGTTGGAGGGACACGAGCGGGAATTTCTCGCGGTTGAATATGACAACGCCGACACCTTGTTTGTTCCCGTCCATCAGGCGGATCGACTCACCCGTTACGTCGGCGCGGACGGCGGGAAACCCGCCCTCGACCATCTCGGCGGGCAGGGCTGGAGCGAGACCAAGGAGCGAGTCAAAGAGGCGGTGCAAAAAGTCGCCGAAGACTTGCTCGATTTGTACGCGCGGCGTCAGGTGGTGGAGGGATTTTCCTTCGCGCCCGATTCGCAGTGGCAGAAGGAACTTGAGGACAGTTTCCCCTACGTCGAAACCGACGACCAGAAGAAAGCCATCGCCGACATCAAGCGCGACATGGAACGCGCCCGCCCAATGGACAGATTGCTCTGCGGCGACGTGGG
>CAILWD010000141.1 GCA_903837815.1 uncultured Chloroflexota bacterium
CCGTCGCGGGTTGGAGTCCCACCTCATGGGTGATGACTCGCAGTCCGCGCTGGTGGGCGACGTAGCGGGCGGTGGCTTCGGGGAAGAACTGTCCGTTGAAAACCAGAACAGCCCGAGGCTGGGTCTGGTCGAGAAAATCGGCAAACTTCCACGCCACATTCCACGCCGACAAAATATATTCGCGGAAAAGGTAGCGGGTGTTTTCGTCGTCATTAAGGTGATGAATCCGCAGTACCCAGCGCAATCCGGGCAGGCAGAGTGCGCCAAGCGGGAGGGCTTCCCACTCGAAGGTCATGAGTTCTGGAACGGAAAGCGACGAGATACGAGTAACGAGTTCGGGGTCGCGCTGAAAATCAAACCACTCGATCCCTGACCTTTGACCTTCGACTTTTGACTTCAACCCCGCGTACAGCGTCTTTGACTGATACACACACGACTTGCACGGCGGTTCTTTTTGCGGATTATCACGGCTGGTTCCCAGAACGCATTTGCTCATGCCCGCATTGCAGGCAAAATAAGCGATGGGAATGCCCTGTAAACGCAGCGCCCATGAAGTCAGCAGATGAAAACCGCTGTTCCACGAAAGATCGTCGATACCGGTGGAGGCTTTGAAAAAGACAACAGGCGAGCCGCTTGGAGTTGGCGAGTTGCGAGCTACGAGCCGCGCAACTTTGGCAACTTTGAAATTGTTGAATCGGCGGACAACTCCGCGTTTGATGCGTTGGGTGAAGAATTCTTTGAGCATGATTTTGGTCTTTGCCCGCTGAGCAACAGCAGGACCTCGCTTATTTTGATTTGAACAATTCGTCTTCCATCACAATCCATTGCATGGGTATGTCATATACAGAGTGTGGAACTGCATCCACAAGCGCGGCGCGGAAACTAATTCCCGCTCTGCCCCCCCGAAAATGCTCCAGAAAGCGGTCGAAGTATCCGCCGCCATAGCCGAGCCTGAATCCGCGACGGTCAAAGGCAACGCCGGGGATAAGCGCCAACTCGATTTCTGCGGGATGGATGATTGGCGAATCTGGCGACGGTTCTTCCATGCCGAAGGAATGGCGGATCATACGATTGGGATCATACTCATGGAAAACCATGCGGTGATTCTCTTCCGGGATGATGCGCGGCAGCGCCCACCTTTTTTGCGGATGCCGCTTCATCAGCGGAGTCAAAGCCACTTCGGATTTAATCGGCATGTAAGAAAGAATGGTTTGACCCTGCTGAAAAATATCCCACGCTTCGATATTCTCACAAATTGCAAGGCTGGCTTTCTCGCGCGCCTCCGCGCCCAAAGATTTGCGGATCCCCAGGCATTCCTTGCGAAACTGCGATTTCTGCCGCGAGATTTCTTCATCTGTCATGGCAGCCATTTACCAATCATTGTCCTTCTCATATCCCAGCCTGACCAGCAAATCACCCGCTACATTTTTGAACAATTTCTTGTGTTCCTCGGTGAAGTGCTGTCTCCAGCCGCCCGTCTTTCCAGAACGGAAGGTGTGACTCTTCTTCGGTTGGATGGCGTCCACCAAAACTGCAAGCGATTTCTCGCGTGGAGTTGGGATTCTGTACCCGGTCTTTTCCACCTCGTCGAGCATGGCGTTGAGCGTCGCGTCACGGTTGTTGATCAAATCTTCGAAGCGGATACACATGACATGTTTTTGTTCGAGCCATTGGAAGACGCCCTCGTATCTCTGCTTGACGCTGACCATTTTCAGCCCGTCGCGGTCAATGCCTGTGATTGCCACATTGAGTCGCGCCGCAAAATCGGGCAGGGACTTGTAGTATTCGTGCATCCCGTGTTCCTCGTGCATGTCGGTGGCGAAGAAGACCTGCGAAACCAGCATGTCACGCGGGTCGCGATAAATAAAATAATTGACGCGGTTGGGCTGGCACAAGACCGCCACATTTTCAGACGAGGCCTCCACATATCCCCAGCCGATCACACCTTGCGGCACATTTCGCAAATCCGCTGCCACACCGTCCACCGTTCTTCGCCCACCGTCCTTCTTGATAGTGCGAATCGGGTCGGCATCCACGTAACGGTAGGGCATGATCTGCGTAAACCCGTTGAGGATTTGCAACAGCAGGTGTGACCCGCTCTTGGGCTTGGAGTTGCCAAAGACGGGCGGTGCGTCGTTGAAGGAAAACCGCTTCCAGCGCAAAATTGCCTGGGCGGTCTTTCCATGGGGACGGAGGGTACGGCGGATTTTGTGTGTGATTGTCATAATTGATGCCGTAGGGGCGACTCGCGAGTCGCCCCTACCAAAATTTATTCATTTACGATGCGGCGCAATTTCTTGCGTGGACCCATTTCAGATTCGTAGACCTTCTTCACGCCGTCGCCAAGCGAGGCTTCGGTCACGCGGATATATTTAACCAATTTCTCGAAGCCGCCCGGTTCCACCGAAGCCGCCTGGTCGCTGCCCCACATGGCGCGGTCCAGCGTGATGTGACGCTCGACGGAAGTCGCGCCCAAAGCCACGGCAACCGCTGAGGGGACAAGACCAACCTCATGTCCAGAATAACCGATGGGGGTGTCGGGAAATTCGCGGCGCAGAG
The DNA here is from genome assembly GCA_903837815.1 of uncultured Chloroflexota bacterium. Classification (GTDB taxonomy): domain Bacteria; phylum Chloroflexota; class Anaerolineae; order Anaerolineales; family Villigracilaceae; genus Villigracilis. The sequence continues at coordinate 2,560 of CAILWD010000141.1, forward strand.
TCTCGATCATCTTTAAGTTCAATTCCTCCGGCAGGCAGGGATAGGCGCTGGTGCTATGCATGATGACCAGATTTTCCAAGCCGACGGCATCCACGCCTTTGTGGATTTCCGCCATCGTGGACATGCCCGTCGAGATGATGACAGGCTTGCCCGTCTTGCGGACGTGCTTTAACAGATTGTGGTCGGTGAGCGAAGCCGAAGGCAGTTTGTAGGCGGGGGTATCGAACATCTCCATGAAGTCCACCGAAGGCTCATCCCACACCGAGACCATCCAGTCGATGCCTTTTTCCTTGCAATGGCGGTCAAGTTCGCGGTATTGCGCTTCGTCGAACTCCACTTTGTAACGGTAGTCGAGGTAGGTGATGTAGCCCCAGGGCGTTTCGCGCATTTGCTTCTGCTGGTCGGGCGGGGTGCAGATTTCGGGCGTGCGCTTCTGAAACTTGACCGCGTCCGCGCCCGCGTGTGCGGCGGCGTCGATAATCTTCTTTGCAATATCCAGATCGCCGTTGTGGTTGATTCCCGCCTCTGCAATGATGTATGTGGGATGTCCGTCGCCCATCATTCGTTTTCCAAACTTTATTTCACGAGTCATTTTGTCTCCTTGAATTAGATATTAGATGACTGGAGAATAGATGAGTAGTTGAACAGCCAACTAATCACTAATCACTAATCACTAATCACTATTCTCTAATTTCTTCAACACAATTTCACACAATTCCCGAACCGCGCCGTGACCGCCGTTTTTGGTCAGCACATGGTCTGCCGCGCGGACAACTTCGGGGGCGGCGTCCGCCACCGCCACATTCCAGCCTGCGATTTCGAAGCAGGGAAGGTCATTCAGGTCGTTGCCGATGTAGACGACATTTTCCGCCTTGATGTTTTTCTTCTTGAGGATTTCGAGCATCGCATGGCCCTTATGTTCCATCCCCAGGTTATGAATTGCCTCCACCCCCATTTTTTTAGCGCGCGCCATCACGACGGGATTCGCCTCCGAGGAAAGGATCAAAAATTCGATTCCTTTTCCGCGCAGGGTCTTGATGTGCATACTGTCGCCGCGTGAGGCAAGAACTGATTCCTTGCCCTCCTGGTCGGTGATGACGTGGTTGTCGGTGATGACGCCGTCGAAGTCGGTGATGATCAACTTGATCGTTTCAGGCATGGGGCGGCGCGGATTCCCCGGCGAGACCATGTCCAGTCCGCTGTAAACCAGGGCTTCGTATTTCGCCCAGTCTGCGGGAGTGTCGATGTCCACCGTGTATTTGGGGTCAATCAACAGCGGGTAGATGACATCCCCCGTCAGCGATTTTTTATGTGTGATGGTCGAGATGCGAATCGCATCGATGTGTCCCGTCTGCCAGTAAACGGGCGGCAGGATTTGTCGCGGCGCGTTGTACGGTTCGGCGATCCCCTCCACCTGCAGCAGGGGGTTGAGCGGTTTGCCTTCACCGTGAAAACGCCACATCTTGAACGGGTTTTGGGCGGCAGGCACAACCCCGCGCACGCAGTCCGCGTCGGGATGTTCGAGCAGGATGCGGATGGCGTCGTCCACCATTGTTTGTGGACGAATCGGTGAAGTGGGCCGCAGTTGAATCACAACCTCGGGGCGGTAGCCTTCGACCTCTTCCAGCCATTTGAGCGTATGTTCAAAAACGGGCAGGTCTGTGGTTTTATCCTGCGCCAATTCTGGCGGGCGGAGAAAGGGTGTCTCGGCTCCCCATTCGCGGGCAACGGCGGCGATCTCTTCGTCGTCCGTCGAGACGATGACACGGTTCACGAGGCTGGATTGCTTTGCTGCGGCAATGCTCCACGCGATGAGCGGATAGCCCGCAAAGGAGCGGATGTTCTTGCGCGGAATTCCTTTCGAGCCGCCGCGCGCGGGGATGAGGGCGAGGGTTTCAGTCATGGGTGTTTATAGACAAGTAAACAGGTAGACAGGTAAACAGGTAAACAGGCAAACGTGTGTACTTGTGTGCCTGTGTACCTCATCACCACGCCGTCCACCCGCCATCCACGATGACGTTATTTCCCGTCATGTAGGAGGATGCGTCGGAGGCGAGGAAGAGCAGGGCGCCGTTCATTTCGTCTTTCTTTGCCATGCGTCCCATGATGGTCTTGGCGGAGTAATTCTTGACGAAATATTCTTCGTGGTTGTTGAACACGCCGCCGGGGGTGAGCGCGTTTACGCGGATTTCCGTCCCAGCGTAATATGCGGCGAGGTATTTGGTGAAGCCCATCACGCCTGCTTTGGTGGTGGTGTAGTAAACGGGCTTGAACGCCACACGCTTGCCGTCTTTGATGTAGATTCTCTGGTCGGGACCGTTCAACCCGTAGGTCGAACAGATGTTGAGGATGCTGCCCTTTTTGCCCTGCGCGATCATCTGCTTTACACAAGCCTGCGTGACGAGGAACATGCCCGTCAAGTTGACGTTGAGCGCAGCATTCCACTGTTCCAGCGGATAGTCTTCGAACGCGCCGGGGGCGATTCCCTTTGCTGCGGCGTCGGGGTCGAACTTGGGGTCGAGCGCGGCGGAGTTGACGAGAATGTCGAGTCTGCCAAAAGCCGATAGGACAGAGTCAACCATCGCGTTGACCGAGTTGGGTTGGGTGATGTCGGTGGGGATGCCCTTCGCGCTGAATCCGCTTTGGGTGAGTCCGTCGGCAACTTTGGCGGCGGCTTCGGCGTTCAAATCCACCACCGCGACGGACGCGCCCGCTTCGGCAAGCGTCTTGCAAAATTCCGCGCCCAGCAGACCCACTCCGCCCGTGACGACGGCTACCTTGTCTTTCAAACTGAATTTATCGAAAATGGTCATTTATATTCCTTTTGGAGTTCAAAGTCTCCTGACTTTGGATTGCCAACGACGGGAGTCGTTGGACTCCGAATCTATGGATATGCTGTGTAAATCTTATCGCCGCGCGAACTGTGACCAAGGTACAAGCCTTCGGCTAAGTCCATGTAAACAGATTGGACTTCCTCGTCTTCCGCACCAAACTTGAACAGGGCGAGCGCGGCATTGCCCGAAAGCACATCATCATGAAGAGCCTGCACGCCTTCGATATAACCTTCACGTGGCAGTCCCGTAACGCCGTCCACGCGGTCGGGCAGGACGTAGGCGGGACGACCCGTGTAAAGATAAACGGGACCAGGCTGATTGGTGTAGATTCCCGTCCCTTCGGGAAGCTCGCGCAGAAAAGCCATCGCCTCGGAATCATACCATTTGAAAGATGCAAAGCCCTGCCCACCCTTGTGAAGTTTGGTCACGAAAGCCGAGGTGTCGTAAGCCGAGAGCGCGATGAGGGCGACTGCGGCAAGGGCAATCAGTCCGCGCAAAACGACGCTGCGATTTTGCCATGCCCAATGTAAAAACAAAACCAGCAGAATCAGCAGGGAAACGTAAACAGGCGCGAGGATGCGGAGCTTGAACTTGGTGGCGGCGTCAAAAAATAACATCGTCGCAAAGATGGACGCGAGATAGCCGAAGATGTAAATTCCGTTGGCGAAGGAGAGAATTTCGGGAAGTTCGCTGGCGGGCTGAAAAAATTTCTTCAAGCCTTTGAAGGCAAGCCAAACCAGCAAGGCGATGGCAAGCAGGATGCTCACCGCGAGAAAAAAATTGGGGATTTGAATCAGCGCCCGCCGCCAGTCTTCGACGGGGACAAGAAACTCGGAGAGGTTGTAAATCCCCGTTTGGATATTCTCCGCTGTCAGCGGGTGATACACCATCGAGCGGTTGGTGGCGTTGTCGGCGACGACTTTGTTGCGGATTCCCCATCCAATTGCAAAGGGCAAAAAACTGGCGAGGAAGATTCCCGCGCCCGTTATTTTTTTCTTCCACGAATCGTTCAACAGAATCAGCGCGACAACGAAGGTGGCAAGCAGGGCAAGCCCCGCGTAGCGTGTCAGGTAGGCAAAGGCGGTGAGAATTCCAGTCGCAACCAGCCAGTAATTTTTTTCTGTTTTTTCTCCATCGTGTATTTTGGAATTGGGACGCTGAAAACGCTGATTTACGCTGAGAAGACAAGAAAAAATCCGCGTTTTTCTGCGTTTATCTGCGTCCAGTTGGGTTTTGCGCGGTGGAGAGTCTGTTTTGAAATATTCGGCAAAGGTCAGGAATGCGGCGAGGCTGAAAAAGATGTAAAGCGGCTCGCTCATGGCGACAACGTGGGCGTTGAAGAGCGAGGCGTTGACCGCGAACAGCAAAGCCGCCGCAATTCCCGCAACTTTTGACTTGGTCATCTGCCAGCCGATGGCGCCAAACAAAAAAGCATTCACGCCAAACAACAGCGCGTTGAGAAACCGCGCGCCGCGCAAGGGGTCGAGTCCGCTTAAGCCGATGAATGCAAGCGTCGACGAAAGCCCTGGCGGGAAGTGGGTGACGGGTCCATTGCTGGCAAGCCACGCTTCGCGGTAGCCCTGCCCATCGAGGATACTCCGCGCGCCCGCGATGTAGCCAATCGAATCGTCGGAAAGTCCCAGTCCTTCGGGTGTGCTGTAAAGAATCAAACCCATCGCGCTCACGGCAATCAGACCGAGGGCAAGCATGAAAAGGAGTTGGGATTTCAAAAAACGGTTCACGAGGTAAGTTTATCAGAAATGGCTTGGCGATTTGGACTCCAACGACTCCCGTCGTTGGAAGTCAAAAGTCGGGGGACTTTTGACTTCATAAAAAAGAGACGTTCCCCATCCCCAAACAGGGGCGCGGGAACGTCTCCAAATCGGAATCAATTAGGCTTGCTTGAGGATGTAGCCTTGCGCTTCGAGGTAGGCAACGACCTTGCGGGCGTTGTCTTCGGCAGACGCGCCAAAGCCTTGCAGGGTGATGGAGGGTTCAATCGGCGCTTCGTAGGGATCGTCCACGCCCGTGAATCCCATCGGCTTGCCGTCAATCATCGCCTGACGAGCCTTGGCATACAGCCCCTTCCCGTCGCGCTGTTCGCAGACTTCGACGGGGGTATCCATGTAAACTTCGACGAAGTTCTCGCCGACCATTTTGTGGGCTTCGGCGCGGGTGGCGCGGTATGGGCTGATGGCGGCGCAGATGACTGCTCCGCCCGCGTGGACGATTTCGCCAGCCACGAAGCCGATGCGCAGGATGTTCGTGTCGCGGTCTTCCTTGCTGAAGCCAAGTCCCTTGCTCAGGTGGGTGCGGACAACGTCGCCGTCGAGGATGGCAATCTCACGTCCGCGTTCCAGCAGCAGGGTGGTGAGCACTTCGCTGGTGGCAGATTTGCCCGATCCGCTCAAGCCGGTGAACCAGATGCAGAATCCCTGCTTGTGGCGGGGCGGGTACATCTCACGCAGAATTTCAGCCGTCTCGGGGCGGGTGAACCATTCGGGCAGGAGTTTGCCTTTGGCGAGATAATCGTCGCGGACTTGCGTACCCGAAATGTTGGCAACCTTCGCGCCCTTCGGCACATCCTTTTCTTCCACATAACGAGCTTCGTCGGGGAGATAGACCAGCATCTCGAACGGCACCATCTTGACGCCGAGTTCCGCTTCGTACTGCTTCATGATTTCCTGGGCATCGTACGGACCGTAGAACGGTTTGCCCGCAGAATCATTTCCGGGACCCGCATGGTCGCGTCCGACAATGAAGTGGTTCGCGCCGTGATTGCGGCGGATGATGGCATGGAGCAGGGCTTCCTTGGGGCCAGCCATGCGCATTGCCAGCGGCAGGAGGCTGAGCATGGTGTCCTTCTTGTCGTAATAGTTATCCACCAGCGCCTTGTAGGTGCGGACGCGGGTGTAGTGATCCACATCACCGGGCTTGGTCATGCCGACGACAGGGTGAAC
>CAILWD010000142.1 GCA_903837815.1 uncultured Chloroflexota bacterium
CAATAAGTTTTCGATGTCATTGCGAGGAGGGCTTCAGCCCGACGAAGCAATCTCATCCACAGAAGGGAGATTGCTTCGCCGCCAAAACAAAAGAGCGGCGGCTCGCAATGACGACGCTATTCAACCAGCGAGCGTTTGATTTTCTTGCGTTCGGTTTTCTTCTTCGGCAAAAGTTTTTGGGCAAATTTCTTGCTGCTTGTCACCAGCGGGTTTTCATTCGAGAGCAGGTTATCCATCGTAAAGAACTGGTTGTCGCGGTAAACCATGCGCTCCACTTCGAGGGTCGCCGCCAGCTCCTTGATTTGTTTGACGGGGAACATCTTCAAGCCAGAACGGGTGACTTTGAGCGAAGCCGCCGCTATCGCAAATCGGGCGGATTCTTCGAGACTCCACTTTTTGAGATAGGCATAGATGAAGCCCGAAGAGAAGGTCGCGCCCGCGCCAGAGCCGTCCACCGCCCTGACCTTCGGCGCGTGAATGCGGACAATCTCGTCGCCCTGCACCACCATACAGCCCTTACTTGCCATGGTAATAATGGCGGTTTTGATTCCTGCTTTGAGCAGTTTCTTCGCCACCGAAAGCATGGCAGATTTATTGCCAATCTGCGCCGCGTCGGTGACAGCCTGGCAGATGGTGGCGCGGCTGACATATTTCTCCATGATTTCGGGGTCGTTGTGACCATGCTCGAGGTTGAGGAAGACAGGCACGTTGCGGCGTCGGGCTTCGTTCATGGCGCGGATGATGTGGTCGCCGTCGTACCAATCCGCATACATGAGTTTCGCGCCGTTCAGCATGGACAAATCCGCCGTGTCGAGGGTGGATAGAATCTCAGGCGAACGCTGCCAGAAATAGGTGCGCGCGCCAAATTTATCCGAGACATTGACTTCGAGCGGGGTCTTGTATTTTTTGGTGAAGCGCACGTTGCCTTGCACGCCCATGTCTGCGAGGGTATCGGCAACATAATGTCCGAGCAGGTCGTCGCCCACCGAAGTGCCTATCATGCCAGTGGAGATTCCCCACTGGCGCAGGTTGCAGGCGATAATCGCCGCGTCATCGTAAACGTACTCGCTGACCTGATGAACGATTGCGCCCGTGTTATGCTTGGGCAATTTGTCCAGCGCCATCACGTAGACGGGGGTCAACATGCCAAAGCCAACATAGGCGGGAGGGGTTGTTTTCTTTTCCATAAAAAATTAAACACAAAGGACACGAAGTACACAAAGGGAAAACCCTTTAATTGCACTTCCTTCGTGACCTTTGTGCCCTTCGTGTTTAAGGTTTTTTTTCACGCGCGCGCCTTCTCGCCCTTTGGGTCAAGCAAGACGGTGGCGGTGACTTCCGCTTCCTGGCGTCCTTCGATGAGTTCGACGGTGAAGCGGTTGCCTGCTTTCGCCAGTTCAACGGGGAGATAGGCGTACATGATGTTCTTCTTCAACGTGAAGCCGTAGCCGCCGCTGCGGACTCGGCTCAGCACCTTGCCTTCGTGGTAGATGGCTTCGCCGCCGTAGATTTGAGTGAAGTCTTCGCGGTCGGGCAGGACGAGGGTGCAAAGTTTTCGGGTCAGACCCGCTTCCTTGCGTTTGACCAGCTCTCCGCGTCCGATGAAGTCGCCTTTGTTCAAATCCACACAGAAGCCCAGTCCGCCTTCATAAGGAGTTTCCGAGACGGTGATGTCGGCGGTGAAGTAGCGGTATCCCTTTTCCAGACGCAACGCGTCCAACACTTTGTACCCGCCGAGTTCAATGCCGAATTCTTTGCCCGCTTCCATCAACAGGTCAAAGACGGGGGTGGCGCGGTTGTTGGGGATGTAAAGTTCCCAGCCGAGTTCGCCCGCGTAACTCACGCGCTGGGCATAGACCTTCGCGCCGTTGATGTCAATCGGCTTGGTGGTCAGGTACGGATGCGCGGCGTTCGAGACATCGCTCTTGGTGATTTTCTCCAGCGTCAGGCGGGCTTTGGGTCCCCACAGCGCGAGACAGGCGTATTCCTGTGTGATGTCGCGGATGGAGACTTCGCCATCGGATTCCTCGACGTGCATTTGAATCCACGCCAGGTCGTTGCCGATGAAACCCGAACCTGTCACCGCCCAGAAGCAATCTTCCGCCATGCGCGTGACGGTCAGGTCAGATTGGATGCCGCCGTTGCCGTTCAGGAATTGGGTGTAGACCGCGCTGCCGACGGGCTTGTCTACGTTGCTATCGCAAAGCCGCTGCATGAGTTTCAACGCGCCCGCGCCTTTGACTTCGATTTTGCCGAACGAGGTCAAATCGTAGAGGGCAACCCGCTCACGGGTGGCTTGATGCTCCACCGCGAGGCGATCAAAGAACGGGGGCTTGCCCCATCCCCACAGGTTGCGCTGGTCTTCCGCCATGCGGCGCGATTCCTTGCCAGGCTGGAAGTAGTTGACGCGCTCCCAACCGAACTTCTCGCCAAAGACCGCGCCGTGTTCCAGCAGGCGATAATGAATCGGGCTGGTGCGATGCGGACGCGCGAGTTCGTGCTCATCGTGCGGGAAGCGCAGGCGATAGTAATACCGAACCGACTCGCGGGTGCGCTCCGCCGCGTAAACGGGGTCGTTGTAATAATTGCCGAAGCGGTTGGGGTTGAAGCCGTACACATCCATCGGCATTTCGCCGCCGATAATCCACTCGGCAATCAGTTTGCCGATTCCGCCCGCGCCGCCGTAGCCGTTGAGCGACATGCCCGCCGCCATCCAGAATCCTTTTACGCCCGCCATCGGTCCAAGCATGGGTTGGCAGTCGGGGGTGTAAGCGCCAGGATGATTGACCAGCGTGATGATGCCCGCCTGGTCGAGGAATGGCAAACGTCTAATCGCGCCTTCGAGCAACATTTCAAACTGGTCAAAGTTGGAGGGCAGGGTCGTGCCGCCATGCTCCCACGGCACGCCGTCAATCCAGCGGGCAATTGGGTTCGGCTCATAGCCGCCGATAACCAAGCCGCCCTGTTCCTGTCGCATGTAAACCAGATTGTCGGGGTCGCGCAGACATGGAGTCTCGTGCGTGAATTCATGCCCAGGCACGGCTTTGAGCGCGATGTGCTGATGGTCAACGGGCGTGGTCGGAACGTACAGCCCAGCCATCGCACAGATACGCGGCGCCCAAAGTCCAGCGGCGTTGATGACGATTTCGCATTTGATTTTGCCCTTGTCCGTGACAACAGCCTGCACTTCGCCTTTAGGCGAAAGCTCGATGCCCGTCACCCGCGTGTTGGTGTAGACTTCCACACCCATTTCACGGGCGAATTTCGCCATCGAAGTGGTGGTGGTGTACGGGTCGAGTTGACCATCGCGAGGGAGATAGATTCCGCCGTAGAGGTCTTTGCTGGAAATCTGCGGCATTTTCTTGACCGCTTCTTCGGAGGAGATGACATCCACATCCAATCCTAATGCTTTGGCACGGCTGACGCTGCGTTCCAGCTCTTTGAGTTGTTCCTTGCTCGACGCGACTCGGACGCTGCCGCAATGGTCGAACAACCCCAACTCGCTGTAGAGTTCGATGCTGTACATGCGGAACTTAAGCAACGCCTGCGAGGTGGCAAACTGCGTCACCAGTCCCGCCGCATGGGACGACTCTCCGCTGGCGATCTCGCCCTTTTCGACGAGTACCACATCCGTGCGCCCCATCTTTGCCAGATGATACGCAATCTGCGCTCCGACAATTCCGCCCCCGATAATTACGATTTGTGCTTGAGATTTCATGTTTTCACCTGTTTGAATTAGTTTTGTACATCTTTCAGCCACATTGAAAACGCTGCGGAGTCCATCTTCTCCACCGCCCTGCCCCAGCGTTCGGTTGCCCAACCCCAGAAGTCGAAATCTATCGTCGAGATTTTTGCCTGAATCGCAGCCCACAGTCCCCAGCCCACATCGGACATAATCATGTTGAGTTTCATGCGTGCGATCATGAGCGGAGTCGCTTCACCGAAATACGCCGCACACACTTCACTGATCTGCTCGTCGTTGAACTGCATTTCCTGGCAGGTGTTTCCAAGTTCAAATGTCGGGTCGTTGTTCCCGCTATATTCATAGTCAATCAGCCACAACTGTTTGCCGTCGTCGATGTAATTCTCCGCCAGCAGATCATTATTGCATGGGACAGTCACCAGCGGCTTGACGCTCATCGCCTTTTCGATTTGCGCCATCGTCGGCATTCTTTCGAGATAACCGTCAGGGACGCGGATGTCGCGCTCCCTGCATACGTCGAGGTAATATTCCGTCAGGCGGAACATGTTGAAGTCTGTCAAAAAACGCGGACCTTGATTCAGTTTTTTGATCGCCTGCGCCATGCGGGTCGGCATTCCCTTTGCGTTCAAGGAATCCTTCGACATGGTCTTGCCGTTCAGGAATTCGATCACCATCACTTTGTAATCGGACAGGTAATACAAGACCTTCGGCGAAACTCCCGCTTCGGCTGCGGCTTTGGTATTGTAAGATTCGTTGGCGCGGTCGATGGCGAGCAGTTCCGTGCTTGCGCCTGGCACACGGACGAAATACGGAACCCCGTCCACTTCCACTTTGAAGTTGGTATTGGTCAACCCGCCCGAGAGCGGATAAACAGAAACGTTCTTCCCCTGCCAGTCTGGAATTTTTGAAACCACTTCATCAATAACAGCCATGCCCACACTCCTGTATAAAGGTTTGTAGGTCACGCTTTTGGCGTGACCTACAATTTCACGAAGTCGATGAATTTCTACTCTGGCGGAATTTCCTTGAAGGCGAAGTCTACGTCGATACCTTTGGACTTTTGGGCGTTCTTGGCAACGAAATACCAGACTGCCGAGAAAGCCAAAATGCCGAAGACGATGCTGTACGCCAGCGTGCTGGTCAAGCCGAGTTGGGCGTAGAACATGAACATCAACAGCATGGCGCCGCCGAGGACGAAACCGATCACGCCGAAGATGGTTACAAGCGGAATATTGCCGACTTTATAAACAGCGCCGGGCGATGACTCGTACACATCCTTTGCGCGATACGGCAGCAGCGCGCCAGCGAGACAGGTCACTACGAAGACATATCCGCACGCGAATGTGACGCCGAGGGTCAGCGCAACCCAGTTTCCGTTGAGGTTGTACAGGAAGATCACAGGAATGCTGGCAAGGAAGTAAGCCAGATGCGCGTTGACGGGCGTATGCCGCTTCTCGTCCACCTTGCTGATCCATTCGGGGAGCAGGCGGTCGAGGGACATGGCAACCATCACACGGGTCATGCCGATGTAGCAGTTGTGGACGATCTGGTGCGAATTGAGGATGTACCCCACGCCGATGATGATAATCACCAGCGGGCTGGCAGTCAGCGCCACAGCGATGATGTTGGGCCACAGCCAGAATCCAGAGATGGTCGATTCGCCGACGCCAGACCAATAGCCCGCGCCCGCCACATAGAGGAACTCCGTGCCGACAGCTTTTTCCAACCCCGCGGCAAGCAGGGCAAGCAGGATGCCTGTGAAGATCAACGAGCCGACGATGATGAACATCTGGCTGTTGAAGGAACGCGCATTCTTGATTTCGCCGTTTTGCTGGGCGCTGTAGGTTGCCCATTGCAGGGATGTCCATGCGATGGGCGCGACCAGAACCGTAGCCAGCAAACTGAAGGGCGGATTCAAATCAATGCCGGCGGCGACAGTGGCGTCCTTTGCGGTCTGGACGAAATTCTCCACGCCGCTGATGGCAAGGGCAAAGGAATCAAGCCTGCCCACAGAAGAGGCGGGATTACCCATGAACAAAACAACCAGCATGGTCACGAAGGCAAGCAGCGTGCCGCCAATCATCACCGCCTGGAAGCGGACATAGTTCTTGAAGCCGCTGACCAGAATCATCATGGCAACAAAGGCATTCAAGATACTGGTAATGATAATGCCGGTAGACCCTGTGAACCAAAGCCCCAAATTCGTCATCGCCGCGCTGCCCATAGTTGCGCCCAAGCCCAGAAAGAGGGGCGCAAATCCGAGATACGAGAGCAGCCAGCCCGAAAGCGCCACCCATTGCAGAATCCAAATCACGTAGCCCGACATCACCACCGTGAACGCCACGCCGCCGCCAAAAACACGGCTCTGGAAAACGTAGTCGCCGCCGGAACGGGGCAACGCGGTGGACAGCCAGACATAGACCAGCGCAATGGGGATTTCAAGCACCATGGCAAGCAAAATGCCCCAGACCAGTTTGCCGCCCGGCAACGCGCCCGGCGCCCAAAGATACGTCCAGGGGAAAATCAAGCCCATGGTCAAAATGTTGTAAACAAACGCTGAAAACGGGGACATCACCCTCACCAGCCCGGAGGCTTTGCGGGTAAAGACTTCTGGTTTTGCTGTAGCCATTTCTTCTCCTTTGGTCGTAGAAACAAAACAGTCACAAAATGAGGGAGGCTCCAACTCCCTTTCTCCAGAATAGTCATCGGAAAATAAATTTTTTGGAAAACTGCCTCCTTGACTCTGCCGTTATCCGCTGGTCATCTGATAGCCCTGTACTTCGCCGTCGACAAAGGTGACAAGGCAACCGCGCAAAACGCCTTCGGCATATTCACTGCCGGGGTTGACACAGGTTGTCCGCCCAATTTTTGCAACGGATTGGGATTCATGGATATGTCCATGCAGCCCAAGCATTGGCTTGTGCTTTTCAATCGCCGCCCGCACCGACGCGCTGCCCGCGCCGTACATCACAGCCTGCCCGCCCTGAACGATTTGCGTGGGAGGGTCTTTATCCCAGTCGAGCATGGGACAGGTGTCGAGCGTGGAGTCTTTCGGCGGGTCATGAAAATTGAAGATGGCTTTGTTCATATCGGGGACGAGCGCCGCCATCTTTTCGATCATCGCGCCAAGTTCCTCCTCTGAAACTTCGCGCGGGGTATGCCAGGGTGTCGGCGTGCTGATGCCGACGGAAATCATCGTGTGGTCGTTGTCCACCTGAACAATTTCATTTTCGCAGGGGATGAAGGATTTTGCGCCTTCTTTCTTCATCACATTTAACACGTCCCACTCGTCGTCGTTGCCGCCGGTGACAAAGCACTTAATCCCCGTGCCGCTCAACCGCTCTTCGGCAAGGTTGACCCAACTCTCCATTTTTTGGCGGGCGAGTTCGTGAAAGAGCGCGTCCACAGCGGGCTGATCAGCTTGCAGGGCGCGGAACTCGTCCTCATCCATCACCTTGTAATAAAAGCCGAGGATGTCGAGTTTGCCCATCAGGGTTTTCAAATCCTCTTCGGTGGCGAGATGTTCCACCCGACCCTGCACGGTGGCGCGGTGATGCCCATTGCCTTCCCTGATGACAGGAATCATCAACTTGCCTTGAATGTCGCCGCCCATCACCAGCACGTTGACCTTGTAAAATTTTCCCGCATTGATGAACTTGCGGAATGTGCGCTCAGAGCCGTGGACATCAGTCGCAAAAAACAGGCGGGTCGGTTCCTTCCTGGGTTTCTTTGAAAACAAAAAAGACATCAGACACACTCCTCTAAATAAAAAGAACTGACGCGGGCGAAGCGTCAGGCAGAATTCGACAAAGTGCTGGCGAGCAGGCAGGAAATACCGTGAGCAGCAAGGGATTCGATGGCAGACGAGGTGAGCCCGTCATCAGAAATAAGTTTATCCACTTCATCGATGGAGGCAACTTGAAAATTGGAAACGGTCCCCCACTTGCTATGGTCCGCAACGATAATAATCTGCCCCTTGGTACGTTCGATCATACGGCGGACTACTTCCGCCTCGGGGTCGGTCGGCACAGTGCAACCATGTTTGATGCTGATACCGTCCACACCGATAAAGGCTTTGTTGGCGTAGATCTGGTTCAAATTCTCCATCGCAAAACGGCCTGCCAGCGAGTAGGAGCGCGACTGAAATTCGCCGCCGGTCATGCAATAATGAAAACCCGTCTCCCCCAGTTCGAGCGCGGCGTTCACATTATTCGTAAAGACCGTGACACTTGGATCCTTGGGGATATGCTGGAGCACCTGTGTCGCTGTTGTGCCGCTGTTGACAAATACAATATCTCCTTCTGTAATGAAGGACGCCGCCAGTTCGCCGATTTTCTTCTTCGAATCGGGGTTTTGCTGCGCCCTCTGTTGATACTCCTGCTCGAAAGAGACACGCTGACTCAAGATTGCCCCGCCGTGGGTGCGCTCCAAAATCCCCCGCTTCTCCAACCATTCCAGGTCACGACGGACGGTTGCTTCAGATGTTTCCAGCACTTTGCACAAATCCGCCGAACGGGCGATTTGATGGACTGCCAGATATTCCTGGATTCGTTCACGCCTTTGGGCAGGAATGAGGAGTTTGCTCATCGATTGGGTACCATATTTATTATGAAGGAAAATGAACGCTTTGAGTTTGTATTATATAAGAACATGAAGAAATTTGCAAGTTTTTGATTTTTTCATTATAATACCCGCCAGTTCCTGACAAATACGAAAAGCAACCCAGCCGCGAGTTTTTCGGGGCTGACCAAACTCACCACCAGCCACACAGGAGAAGTTATGACAAACCAATCCATTGGGATGGGCGAACAAGATCGCTCGGAACGCGACAAGTTTGAAAATGAGTTGAAGCGAATTCTTGAAGCCAGCGACAAGGCGGGCATCCTCCTCAGGGTAATCGGCTCACTGGCTTTTCAAATGCACTGTTCCAAATATGGGTACCTGCAAGCCGCCATGGGTCGCGCTTACACCGACATCGACTTTGGAGCCTATAAAAAGCAGACCAAACAGATTCAAGCCTTGATGGCGGGATTGGGATACATCGACAACCGCGAAGTCTTCATCGCCTCCGAAGGGGAGCGCTCGATTTTCGACAAACCCGAAGCGGGGCTGCATGTGGACGTATTTTACGAAAAACTGGATTTTTGTCACCCCATCTATTGGAAAGACCGCCTCGAAGTCGATTCGCCCACCATCCCATTAACCGAACTCCTGCTCGAAAAAATGCAAATCGTCCAGATCAACGAAAAGGATGTCATCGACACCATCATGCTGTTGCTCGAACATCCACTGGGAGAAACGGACAAGGAAACCATCAACATCAAACTGGCGGCTGAATTATGTGCCAAAGAATGGGGACTATGGCGCACCACCACCATGAATCTCGACAAAGTAAAACAACTCGCGCAACATTATTCCCAACTGGATGAATCTCAAAAAGCGCATGTCACCAAACAGGTGGATACAATCCTGGCCCGCCTGAACAACGAGCCCAAACCGCTCGCCTGGCGCATTCGTGACCGCGTTGGTGACCGCGTGAAATGGTACAAAGATGTGGACGAAGTATAAGGAGATCTCATGTCAAAACTCGTACGCGACTTAATGCATACCGGATTAATCACCTGCAAACCTACGGCAACCCTGGGGCAGGTGGCTGTACTTCTCGACCAACACCAGGTTCACGCGCTGATCGTCACTGACCGCGATGGGCGCCCCAATGGAATCCTTTCCGACCTTGACCTGATGGCGGGTGAATGGCTTTCGCAAGACGCTGAAAGCCTTAAAGTCATGCGCAGCCTGACCGCCGCCGACCTGATGACCCAGCCCGTCAACTCTGTCGAAGCCGACGTACCCGGCGAAGAAGCCGTTAAAATTCTCCTCGAAAAACAGGTCAGCCGTCTGCTCGTCACCGAAAAAGGGAAAGCCGTCGGCATTATCTCCACTTCCGATTTCGTCGCCAGCATTGCCGACAAAGCCCTGCTCAAACGTGAAGTGGTCGCCGATGTCATGTCGGACGCAATCCTTGTCTGCCGTGGCAAAACCCCCGTCGTCTCTGCCGCCCGCGCCATGACCTCCGCCGGATGGCGCTCGGTGCTGGTGGTGGATGCCAAAGGCAAAATCCTCGGCGTGGTCAGCGGACACGACCTGTTGCGATTCGTCAAGGACGGCGTAGATGAAAGCAAGATCGTGCGCGACGTGATGCATCCCGCCTTAACCATCGACCTGCACGCCAGCCTGCGCGAAGCCGCGCACATGATGATCGAAAACCATTACCACCGCCTGGTCGTCACCGACAAGGAAGACCCCGACGCCTTCCCCCTCGGCGTCATCTCCACCTTCGACATCGTGGCGGCAATGGCGCGTGCCGATTCGGTCTGGCAAAAACAATAAAGACGATGGACAACAGACGGTGGACCGTTCGTTGTCCACCGTTCACCGTCCGCCGTCAGATATTAAACAACATCCAACATAATAGGAGACTCACATGTCCGAATTCCCAACACAAGCGCAAGTTGTCGTTATCGGCGGTGGCGTGGGCGGCGCAAGCATTGCCTACCATCTCACCCTCATGGGCTGGAAGGATGTCGTCCTTGTCGAACGGCATGAACTGACGGCTGGCTCCACCTGGCACTCGGCGGGCCTGGTCGGTCAAATGCGATCCGACGCCAACCTGACCCGCATGATGCATTACAGCACAGACCTGTATCGCAAGCTAAAGGAAGAAACGGGCGTGGATACCTCCTGGCGCGAAGTCGGCGGCTTGAGGCTGGCTTCCTCCGCTGAACGCATGGAAGAGAACAAACGCCTCGTCGGCATGGCGCGTTCCTTCGGCGTGCCGATGGAATTGATCTCTGCCAAAGAAGCGCAGAAAATGTTCCCGCTGATGAATACCGACGGCGTACTCGGAGCGGCATTCACCCCGAACGATGGCAGCATCGACCCGACGGGTTTGACCAATGCCCTCGCCGCAGGTGCCAAGAATCGGGGCGCGAAGATTTTGCTCAACACCGACGTGATTGGAATCAACGTCAAGGACGGGCGCGTCTGTGAAGTCGTCACCGACAAAGGCACGATCAAGACCGAAGTCGTGGTCAACGCCTCCGGCATGTGGGGACGCGAAATCGGCAAGATGGTCGGATTGAGCCTGCCCGTCGTCCCGATGGCGCATCTTTACATCATGACCAAGCCCATCGCCGGCGTGGATCACAGCTTCCCCAACCTGCGCGACCCTGACCTGCTGGTTTACTGGCGCGAAGAAGTGGGCGGAATCGTCACCGGCGGCTACGAACGACAACCCGCCACCTTCGGCTTGAACGGCATCCCCAAGACCTTCAAATATCAATTGCTCAACCCCGATTGGGATCGCTTCGCCCCGTTGATGGAAAATTCCATCCGCCGCGTGCCAGCCGTGGAAAATGCCGAAATCATCAAACTGCTCAATGGCCCCGAAGGCTTCACCCCCGATGGCGAATTCCTGCTCGGGCCTACCTCCGTCAAGGGCTTCTGGGTCGCCTCCGCCTTCTGCGCGCACGGACTTGCGGGCGCGGGCGGCATCGGCAAGGTGATGGCAGAGTGGATTATCGATGGGCATCCCGAATGGGATATGTGGCGGCTCGATGTGCGACGGTTTGGTCCCAATTACGACAACTTGAACTACACCGTAGCCCGAACTATCGAAACCTACACGCAGTACTACGATATTCACTTCCCCGGCGAAGAACGCATCTCCAGACGCGGACAACGACTCTCCCCCACCTACTTCCGCTTGCGCGACCTGCGCTGCTCCTTTGGCGAGAAATTCGGCTGGGAGCGCCCCAACTGGTTCAGTTGCTACGAAGAAAAAGCCGAGCACGGTCACGAACCGCGCGGCTGGGCACGTCACAGTTGGTCTCGCGCCATCGGCTACGAACACCTGATGACCCGCGAAAATGCCGGTCTCTTCGACGAAACCTCCTTCAACAAGTTTGAAATCCGCGGACCCGGCGCGTTGAAATTCCTCAACTATGTCTGCGCCAACGAGATGGATGTCCCTGTCAACACCGTTGTTTACACGCAATGCCTCAACAAACGCGGCGGCATCGAAGCCGATGTCACCATCACCCGCCTCGCCGAAGACCGATTCTTCCTTATCACCGGCACCTCGTTTGGTCAGCACGACCAATCCTGGCTTTCCCTGCTCATGCCTGAAGACGGCTCCGTCACCATCGAAGACGTCGGCTCGGCGTACGCCTGCATCGGCTTGTGGGGACCGAAGGCGCGCACCATTTTGGAAAAAGTCACGGGCGATGACGTATCCAACGCGGGCTTCCCCTACATGACCGCCAAACGCATCACCGTGGGCGATGTCCCGGCGATGGCTGTCCGCGTGACCTATGTGGGCGAACTCGGCTGGGAATTCTACTGCCCGATGGAATACGGCACGCGCCTGTGGGATACACTGTGGGCTGCTGGCCAACCCGACGGTTTGGTGGCGGCTGGATACAAAGCCATCGACACCTTGCGCCTCGAAAAAGCCTATCGCTACTGGACCGGCGACATTTCACCCGACTACACCCCCTACGAAGCGGGCATCGGCTTTGCGGTGAAACTAGACAAGAAGAGCGACTTCATCGGCAAGGAAGCGCTGATTCAACAAAAGAAGGAAGGTCTCAAACGCAAGCTGTGCTGCATGACCCTCGCCGACAATCGCACCATTGCATTAGGCAAGGAACCCATCCGCACCCCCGACGGAAAGATCATCGGCTGGGTGGCTTCGGGCGGATTCGGATATTCGGTCGGCAAGAGCATGGCGTATGCCTACCTTCCAATTGAGCATTCCAAGCCGGGTACCAAGCTGCAAATCGAATTCTTCGGCGAACCGATGGAAGTGGAAGTGGCTCAGGCTCCGCTCTGGGATCCAAAAGGCGAGCGTATCCGCGCATAGTGACAGGAATTTTTTCCAACCACAAAGGGTCACAAAGGGTCACGAAGGTTTTTTAGGTTTTCCTTTGTGTAACTTTGTTACCTTTGTGGTTGAATTCTTTTTGATTTCGGCTTGTCCGATTTAGGAGGAGCGCTTCGGGAAGAAAATAACCTCACACCTTGTTTCCGAAAGTATTCAGGTACGTCAAAATTCAAACAATTAGGAGAAAACGTCATGGGTCTTTCAGTTAACGAAGTCATCGCCAAAGTGCCATTTCTGGCTGAGGCAAAAAACATGAAAACAA
>CAILWD010000143.1 GCA_903837815.1 uncultured Chloroflexota bacterium
ACGGCGATGTGACCGAACTGGCGACCTTCTTTTCACAGTTTGCGCTCAACCTGATCGGGAACGGACTGCTGCTGGTCGGGATCCTGACCGCGTTGTACATCGAGGATTGGCGGGCTGGTCTCGGCTTCACCGTTTATTCGATCCTGACCATCACCATCCTGGGCCGCCTGAAGGACATTGCGGTGCCGCACCAAAAGGCGCGGCGCGAGGCAGAGGCGCAGCTTTACGGCTTCATCGAAGAGCAGCTGGCCGGGACGGAGGATATCCGCTCGAACGGCGCGGTGGACTTTTCCATCCGCGAGTTGTTCCGCCACCAGGGCATCATCCTCGGTCACAACCGCAAGTCGCATTTTAAGCGCTGGATCATCGAGAACGCGATGGGCTTCGCGCTGACCTTCGGCAACCTGCTCGCCATCGCCAGCGGATACTGGCTGTTCTCGGCAGGGCTCGTCACCATCGGCACGGTCTATCTCTTCGTGCATTACATCAACCTGCTCGAAGAACCCTTCTGGGCGATGACCCACGAGATCGAAAGCTTCCAGACCATCGGCGCCTGTGTCGAACGCCTGACCGAGTTCCGCAACTTTAAAGCGGAAGTGACCAGCGGCGCGGGCGTGGAGATTCCGAACAAACCTCTTGCGTTGAAATTTGAGGACGTGGCTTTTTCCTACAACGGAGCGGATTCCGTTTTGAACGGACTCTCTTTCGACCTCAAGCCTGGTTCCGTCCTCGGACTGCTTGGACGCACGGGCAGCGGCAAGACCACGCTCGGACGGTTGATCTTCCGCCTGTACGACGTGAAGGTTGGCAGCATCAAGGTCAATAACTTCGATTTGCGAGACGCCCACCTCGACGCCCTGCGACGAAAGATCGCCATCGTCACACAGGATGTGCAACTGTTCCGCGCCAGCATCCGCGACAACCTGACCTTCTTCGACCGTTCGATTTCGGACGAGCAGATTCTCGCGACGCTCGAAGAGTTGGAACTCGGCGACTGGTTGCAGACTCAGCCCAAAGGCTTGGACACAGAACTCGACACGGGTTCCCGCTCCCTCTCGGCGGGCGAAGCGCAACTGCTCGCCTTCACCCGAGTCTTCCTGCGGAATCCTGGTCTGGTCATCCTCGACGAGGCTTCGTCCCGTCTTGACCCCGCCACCGAGCAACGGCTGGAGCGCGCGATAGACAAACTGTTGAAAGACCGCACCGCCATCATCATCGCCCACCGCCTCGACACGATTCACCGCGCAGACGATGTGATGATTTTGGACAAAGGCACGGTCAGCGAATACGGCAACCGCCGTCAACTCGCCGCCGACCCGAACTCAAGGTTTTATCAATTGCTGCAAACTGGAATGGAAGAAGTGCTGGCGTAATCCCTCATCCCCAACCCTTCCCCCGAAGGGGAAGGGAGTCCCCTCTCCCTTCGGGAGAGGGCTAGGGTGAGGGCGCGTCCAATCACCAAGGAATTAAACATGGAAACAACCCTCAATCAAAAAGTCCCCGCGTTGCCTGCGTGGAAGGTCATCGGTCAGATGATTCGCTTCCGCCCGTGGCTGTGGTTCATTGACTTCATCAGCGTGTCGCTCATCCGCTTCTGCTGGCAGGTCGCACCTGCGCTCATCATCAAAGCTTTCTTTGACATGGTCACAGGTGAAGCTAAATTAACATTTGGCATCTGGGCAATCGTCGCCTTCCTCGCCGCCACATGGATCGGACGCGTCGTCGCAAGTTATGGCTTTTACTATGCTGATGTCCCCATCTTCGCGGACATGTCCACGCTGCTGCGCAAGAATCTGTTGACGCACATCCTGCGTCGCCCTGGTGCGTCAGCGCTGCCCGACTCGGCAGGTGAAGCCGTCAGCCGCTTCAAAACCGACGTAAACGAGATCCCGCTCTTCGTGATTCTGATCAACGACGTCATGGTCGGGCTGGTCATCATCGCGGTATCCATCGTCCTGATGACCCAAATCAACCCGTCGGTGACGGTCATGGCACTGGTTCCGCTGGTCATCGTCGGAATCGTCGCCAACCTCGCCACGAGCCGCATCGAACATTATCGCCGCGCATCGCGTCAGGCGGGCGGAAAAGTCACAGGCTTCATCGGCGAATTCTTCGGCGCGGTGCAAGCCGTCAAAGTGGCAACCGCCGAAAAGAACGTCATCGGCTACTTCCACAAACTCAACGACCAGCGCCGCATCCTGACCATCCGCGAAAAACTTTTCGACGAGATCCTCGGCTCGATCTATCGCAACACGTCCACGCTGGGCACGGGCGTCATCCTCGTCCTCGTCGGTCAGTCCATGCGCGCGGGTCACTTCACGCTCGGCGACTTCTCGCTCTTCGTTTATCTTTTGCAAAGCATGGGCGACCTGACCACCTTCGGCGGCATGTTGTGGGCGCGCTACAAGCAGCTCGATGTCTCCGTCCAACGCATGTATCGCCTGATGGAAAACGCGCCCTTGAACGCGCTCGTCGAGCATAGTAAAGTGGATTTGGATGGAGCGCTGCCCGCAGTGACCTATGCGGACAAAACCGAAGCCGACCGACTGACCGAGCTGGTGGCTGACCATCTGACTTTTCGCTACCCTGATTCTGTCAACGGCATCGCAGACATTTCGTTACACGTAAAACGTAACACGTTGACAGTCATCACAGGTCGCATCGGTTCTGGCAAGACAACCCTGCTGCGGACATTGCTTGGGCTGCTGCCCATGCAATCTGGCGAAATCAAATGGAACGGAACCACGATACACGCGCCTGGCGATTTTCTCATCCCGCCGCGCTGCGCCTACACCGCGCAGGTTCCGCGCCTGTTCAGCAACACACTGCGAAATAATATTCTGCTGGGTCTCAACCGCAGCGACGATGAAATTTACAAAGCCACCAAACTCGCTGTGATGGAGCGCGACCTCGAACAGATGGACGACAACCTCGAAACGATGGTCGGCGCGCGCGGCGTAAAACTTTCGGGTGGACAGGTGCAACGCTCCGCCGCCGCGCGCATGTTCATCCGTGAAGCCGAACTCGTGGTCTTCGACGACCTCTCCAGCGCGCTAGATGTCGAAACCGAGCGCCAGCTGTGGGAGCAGATCTTCGAGGCTGGGGACCTTACCTGCCTCGTCGTCTCCCACCGCCGTCCGCTCCTGCGACGAGCCGATCACATCATCGTGTTGAAGGATGGTCGCGTCGAAGCCGAAGGCACGCTTGATGAGCTACTCGCCTCCAGCGCCGAAATGCGCGAATTGTGGAAGTTGGAAGAATAAATAACGTAGGGGCAACTCTTCATGGACGATTAAGGTACTTGATTAATGCGGAAGAGTTGCCCCTACCCAAGGAATTGAAATGGACATCATCACTGGCAAGATTCTAAAATTACACAACTGGTCTGATGGAAAGGTCATCGGCTTGGCAAAGAACGTGGCGGCAGGACTCGCGGAGCAGGGACTCGAACGCGACGAAATTCTCTCCGCGCTGGACGCGGTTCGGCAAAACCCAGGCAGTTTCCTAGCCGACAGCTTGAAGGCAGACCTCGCGCGCGAGTGCATCCGCATCACACAAGTGGACGAGCCTGCGGCGGACGAACTGCTCGAAAGTCCGCTGCCTTTCCCCATTTGGGGACAGGAAAACATCGACCCCGAAGCCATCAGGCAGATGGAGAACGCCATGCGCCTGCCCATCACCGTCGCGGGCGCATTGATGCCCGACGCCCACGTCGGCTACGGACTGCCCATCGGCGGCGTGCTGGCGACCGAGAACGCGGTCATCCCCTACGCCGTCGGCGTGGACATCGCCTGTCGGATGCGGCTCTCGCTGTACGAAGTCTCGCCGTATTTGCTGGGACAAAAGCCTGGCATGTTCGAAGATGCGCTCTGGAACGAGACTGCCTTCGGCATCGGCGCAAAGTGGACAGGCAGCAAGAAGGCGCAACACGCCGTTTTGGACGACGACGCCTGGTATGCCACCCGCCAGTTGAAGACGTTGAAAGACACCGCCATGAATCAACTCGGCACCAGCGGCACGGGCAATCACTTCGTCGAGTGGGGCTCGTTCCACCTGACCGAACCCATGTTTGACCTGGAGCCTGGCGTGTACCTCGCCCTGCTCTCGCACAGCGGCTCACGCGGAGTCGGCGCGAAGATCGCAGACCGTTTCAGCAAGCTGGCGCGGGAGAAACATCCCGACCTCGACAAGTCGGTGAGTCACCTCGCCTGGCTCTCGCTGGATTCGGAAGACGGTCAGGAATACTGGCTTTCGATGGAACTGGCGGGCAGGTTCGCTTCGGCGAATCATTTCATCATCCACCAGCGGGTCGCCGCGGCGGTCGGGTTGAAGGAAGCCGCCGCTGTCGAAAACCATCACAACTTCGCCTGGCACGAAACCCTCGCCGACGGACGGAAGGTCGTCGTCCACAGGAAGGGAGCCACCCCCGCAGGCAGGGACGCGTTGGGAATCATCCCAGGCTCGATGGGCGACGCGGGCTACCTCGTTCGCGGACGGGGAGTCGCCTCATCGCTGGAGTCCGCTTCGCACGGGGCGGGCAGGTTGATGAGCCGCAAAGCCGCGCTGAATTCGATCAGCAAGTCGGCGCGGGACGCCTACCTCAAGGAGAACGGCGTCACCCTCCTCGGCGGCGGCATGGACGAATCGCCGCAGGCATACAAGCCCATCGAGGAGATCATCAAAGCCCAGTCTGAGCTGGTAGAGGTGCTGGGTAAGTTCACCCCAAGAATTGTCCGCATGGCAGATGAACCTGGGGATAGTTAATGGTTCACCCCGCACGCCTCATAGATTGTTTGTAGTAGCGTGCGGGGTCACCCCGCGTCTCGTCCCGCGCAGCGTGGCAGATGAGCCCGGGGATAGCCCCAAAACAGAGCCGCTCTCCTTCATCGGAAAGCGGCTCTTTGATTTTACTTCCCACCCAAACGGTGGCGCTGCCCATGCCAGAGATGGCGCGGATCATAAAGCGTCATGGAGCAATCCTACAGGACATTCGCATCATCCACATGATACGGCACATTGATGATGACGATTCCATGCTGGCGTTTCAACTGACTGCGAAGAATATCCGCCGTGTTTGTGTGCAGGGATCCAGCAAGGCGGCTTTCTGCCACGAACTCAGGCACAACGATGGTGATGGTTTCGCCGTGCTGGCGGCGCTCGGCAATATCGGAAATATACTCCAACAACGGTTCGAGAAAGAGGCGATAGGGTGAATCCAGCATCACCATGCGCACGCCGCCGCCCCACGTCTCCCACTTCTCGCGGACTTTCTCCGCGTCGGCGGGTTCAATGGTGACATGCACTGCCGTGATGTCGTCGGAGAGCATCCGCGCATAGCGCAGCGCCGCCAGCGTTCCCTGATGGACTCCGCTGACCGGCATAATCACGCGATGACGAATGGAATGCGGCGGGATGGTCCCTGCGTTTTCGAGAGAAAGCCTTTGGGCAAGATTCCTGTAGTGACGATGAATCATCCAGAAGACAGCCACCAGCAGCGGAATCAGGATCAACACCACCCACGCGCCGTCGCGGAATTTGGTGACAGCAAAGACCATCATCACCACTGCGGTACAAACCGACCCAAAGCCGTTGACGAACATTTTTACGCGCCAATCTGCGACATAACGCAGGGTCGAGCCGCGTTCGTGCTTTTCTTCGCCGGGTTTCAACTTGCCGATTTTGTGCCAGCGCAGCGCCATTCCGCCCTGCGAAAGGGTAAACG
>CAILWD010000144.1 GCA_903837815.1 uncultured Chloroflexota bacterium
ATAATCCGCTACTGGATTTATGGATGCAGTGAATTCCCTTGTTCAGATCAAGGGCGTGCGCGATGGATTGCTTGCCACACTTGCCGATGCCGCATGGGAGGAGCAATGCGCAGCCTTGATCTCTCAAATTGACGAGCGCCCGGCTTTTTTTCAGGGCGCGCGCCTTGCGTTGGATGTCAGCACTCAGGTGTTGAAAGTCAACGACCTGGTTGCCTTGCGCGACCAACTCTCGGAACGCGGCGTGGTTTTATGGGCAGTACTGTCCGAGTCGCCTGTGACGGAGCAAACTTCACAGTTGCTTGGGCTGGCAACCCGCCTATCCAAACCCCAGCCTGAAGAGCAAAAACGCGGTGATGCCGCAGCCGAGGCTTCGGCGCTGCTTATCACCAAGACCCTGCGTTCGGGCAAGCGCGTCGAGTACCCTGGCAATGTGATCGTGCTGGGAGATGTAAATGCCGGCGCAGAAATCATTGCCGACGGGCATGTGATTGTCTGGGGACGCGTGCGCGGCATGATCCATGCTGGCGCAAAGGGTGACCGCTCTGCCCTCATCTGCGCCCTCGATCTTTCCGCCACCCAGCTCCGCATAGCGAACGAAGTCTCTGCCATGCTCAAGCCGCAAAAAAACCCGAAACCCGAAGTTGCCAGGATCAACGAAGAAGGCCATCTCCAATCTGAACTCTGGCATGAGGGCTAAGCCTTATTTACACAGGAATTTTCATGACTGCACAAGTGATTACCATTACCTCTGGAAAGGGCGGTGTGGGAAAGACCACAGCCGTTGCCAACCTTGCCACGGCGCTTGCCGCCGATGGCAGGAAGGTGGTTTGCATTGACGGCGATATCGGCTTGCGCAACCTGGATGTCGTCATGGGGCTGGAAAACCGCATCGTCTATGACATTGTGGACGTCATCGAAGGACGCTGCAAATTGAAGCAAGCCATGATCCGAGACAAGCATTACCCGGAGTTGTACCTGATTCCCGCCGCGCAAACGCGGGACAAGAACGCAGTCTCTGCGGCGGATATGAGACGCCTGTGCAACGAACTCAAGCCCGATGCGGATTTTATCCTCATCGATTCGCCGGCGGGCATCGAGCGCGGCTTCAAGAACGCCATTGCCCCTGCCGACCGTGTATTGGTGATAACAAATCCTGAAATCAGCGCAGTGCGCGATGCCGACCGGGTGGTGGGCATTCTGGAGGCGGAAGAGAAAGGCAGTCCATCGTTAATCCTCAACCGCCTGAACCAGACCCTGGTCAAAAACAACGACATGCTCTCTGCTGAAGATGTGCTCGATTTGCTGGGCGTTCACCTCATCGGGATTGTGCCAGAAGATGAGACGGTCATCATCGGCTCCAATCGCGGTGCGCCCGTCGTCACCGACTCCAAGAGCCGCGCCGGACAGGCGTTTCGCAACATCGCAAAACGCATTCAAGGACAGGAAGTTCCCTTCATGGACCTCGACCAGCAGGGCGGTTTTTGGGGCGCGCTCCAGAGATTAACCGGGAGGAAATGATGGGTTTTTTCACGCGAAAACGAAGCGCGGAAAGCGCAAAGGAGCGTTTACAATTGGTGCTTGTCCACGACCGCACCGACTTGACTCCCGGCCAACTCGAAGCGTTGAAAGACGAACTGCTCAAGGCGATCTCGAATTACATCGAAATCGACCCCGACGCGGTTCAAATTGGGTTGGAGCGCGACGGCAGATCGCAGCGGCTGGTGGCGGATATTCCCCTGCGGACTGTGCGGAATGTCCCGCGCCGACGGACAGGCTGATTCCCTTTATCGGAGACACGGATTCAACCTGCTTTGGTTGCATCCGTGTTTTTTATTATGATTCGTGGACTTTCCTGGCGTAATTTCGACTTCATCCTTTTGGGCGCGGTGATTCTTGCCTCCGCCTTCGGCACAGTAATGATTCGCTCTGCGATAGCGGGGAACGAAGTCCTGTTGCCGCTTGTGACTCGTCAAATCTACTTTGCCATTTTGGGGCTGGCGGTTATTTTTACCGTCGCTTCGATTGATTACCGCTACTGGCTGGCGCTGTACCGCCCGATGTACATCGTGATGATGATCTTTTTGGTGACGTTGACCGGCTTCGGGCAATCGGCTTTCGGCGCCCAGCGCTGGTTTACGGTGGGCGTGTTGTTCCTGCAGCCCACCGAGTTTGCAAAAATCGTCGCCATCATCGCCCTGGCGCGTTATTTCGACTCCGTTCAGGATCGTCCGCGTGATTTGAATTGGGCAGTTGGCGCGGTTCTTTGGGCTTCGGGCATCATTGTCATGATTTTGCTCCAGCCGAATTTAAGCAACGTGCTGGTGCTTTCCGTCATTCTGGCGGTCATGTTGTGGATCAACGGCGTGCAGGTGAAGCATGTGGCAATTGCCGCCGGGGTGGGCGCTTTATTCATGTCTGCCCTCATCGTCCTTTCGGTGATAGGTGTTCGCATTCCCTTTTTGCAAGCCTACCAGCAGGAACGCATCGTCAACTTCGTTGTCCCCGACCCGAATGACACCTATGGCAACCGCTACAATGTTCAGCAGGCGCTGATTGCCATCGGCTCCGGTGGATTGTTTGGCGAAGGCTACGGGCAGGGCGCGCAAACCCAATTGCGCTTCTTGAAGGTGCGCCATACCGACTTTATCTTCGCCGCCAGTTCCGAGGAGTTCGGCATGGTGGGCGGCGCGCTCATCATCCTCACCCTTGCCGTCATCATCTGGCGTTGCATCCGCGCGGGACAAAAATCCCGCGATGTGGCGGGGGCAATGATCAGTTTTGGAGTGGCGACGTTGATATTTTTTCAGGCGGCGGTGAACATGGGCATGAACCTGAACCTGCTGCCCGTTTCGGGTCTGCCGCTCCCATTCATCAGTTACGGCGGCAGCGGTCTGACCGCCCTCATGCTCGGCATTGGCTTGGTCGAAAGCGTCGCCATGCGGCATAAACAAATGGAATTCTAATGTGTCATTGCGAGGAGGGCGTTTTTCCCGACGAAGCAATCCCTTGAGAAGGGAGGTCGTTTTGGGCGATGCCCTTCGCAATGCCAGATATTTCAAGGAGTATTCATCGTGTCTATCAAACCCGCCCGCACTCGCGTTGCCCCCTCCCCAACGGGTCACATGCATCTTGGCACTGCGCGTACCGCCCTCTATTGTTACCTGCTTGCCAAAAAGACCGGCGGACAGTTCCTTCTGCGCATCGAAGATACCGACCTCTCCCGCACCGTCCCCGGCGCGGAGCAGGAAATCATGGACGGCTTGCGCTGGCTTGGTTTGCAATACGATGAAGGCCCCGATGTGGGCGGAGCGTATGGGCCTTATCGACAGACAGACCGCCGTGAAATATACCAGGCGCACGCCAAAATCCTTGTGAACAGCGGACATGCCTACCCGTGTTTCTGCGCGCCCGACCGTCTCGAAAAAGTTCGACAGGAACAGATGAAGCGCAAGGAAAATCCGCGTTACGACGGAACCTGCCGCAACCTCGACCCCGAAGAAGCCGCCCGCCGCGTTGCCAGCGGCGAGAACCACATTGTCCGCTTCAAAATGCCGCAGGAAGGTTCGACCACCGCCCATGACCACCTGCGCGGCGACATCGTCACCGAAAACAAACAACTCAACGATTATGTCCTGCTCAAAACGGATGGCTTGCCGACCTATCATCTCGCCGCAATGGTGGACGACCACGAAATGGGGATCACGCATGTCATTCGCGGCTCTGAGTGGCTTGGCACGTTTCCCCTGCATGTCAACGTTGTCCGCGCCTTTGGCTGGGACGAGCCGATTTGGATTCACCTTTCGGTCTTCCTCAAGCCCAGCGGCAAGGGCAAGATGAGTAAGCGCGACACAGCCACCGCCATGAAAGATGGTTACTCGATCTTCGTCAAGGACATGGGCGAACTCGGATTCACCCCCGAAGGCGTGTTGAACTGGTGCGCGTTGATGGGTTGGGGCGTTGCCGAAGACGATGTGATGACCCTCGATCAGATGGTGGAGCGTTTTTCGATTGACTCCCTGACTCCTTCTCCCGCTGCGGTGAATTTCCAAAAACTGGATCATTTCAACGCGACGCATATCCGCCTCTTCACAACCGCGGATTTGGCAGCCCGTCTCAAGCCTTATTTCACCCGCGAAGGATTCAACGTGGATGACGACGTTCTGCTGAAAATTATTCCACTCATCCGCGAGAGACTGGTGACGCTGGATGACTGCATCTCGTTTGGGGGCTTCTTCTTCAAGGATGAGGTGACGCCCGCCGCCGAGGATTTGGTTGCCAAAGGACTCGATGCCAAACAATCAGCGGAGGTGGCTCGAAGGGCATACCAGATTTTGGCAGCGCAACCAGATGTCAGCCACGAGAAGTGCGAGCCGCCGCTGCGGGCGTATGTCGAAGAGAGCGGTTTGTCCGCGAATCAGGTTTTCGGCATCCTGCGTGTTGCGGTCACAGGGCAAAAGGTCAGCCCACCGCTGTTCGAGAGCATGGAAATTATCGGCAGGGAGAAATGCCTGCAAAGAATGCAAAATGCCATTGGGGTTTTGGAAAGGATGTAAAAGAACAGGTCACGCTCGCAAAAAAGCGTGACCTGTTCTTTGTTAAGCGTGTTGATGGTTATGTTCTGTAATATCGCAAAATAGCAATTTGGGTTCGCAATCCACGCATTCCAATTGCAGGGTGGCGTGCTGAATGTTGTATTCGTGTGCAAGCATTTCACTCAGACGATCTTGGAGGTGGGCGCCTTTGCTGAGTAAAATATCGTCTGTGACGATGTGGGCAGAGAGCAGTTTCAGGCTTTCGTTGATGCTCCACACATGCAGGTCGTGGACTCCGCGCACGCCTTTCACTTTTTGCAAATCCTCGATCATCGAATCCACATCCACGCTTTCTGGGGCGCTTTCCAGCAGGATGTGAACCGACTGACGCAGAATTCCCCACGCATTCCAAAGGATGAAAAACCCAATCAAGACGCTGACGAGCGGGTCGAGCCAATTCCAGCGGGTGAAGGCAATGATGACGCCTGCAATTACCGCGCCCAGTGTCGAAAGCACGTCGCCCATCAAATGTAGGAAGGCGCTGCGGAGATTGAGGTCGTGTTCGCTGCCGTCTTTGACCAGCCAGGCGGTGACGAGGTTGATGAAAAAAGCCAGAGCGCCGACTCCGATGAGGAGGGTCGAATCCACTTCGGGCGGGGTGATGAAGCGCTTCCAGGCTTCGTAGAAAATTCCCAGCGCAATCAAAATCAAAGTCGTGGAATTAATCAACGCGACTAAAATCCCAACGCGGTGATAGCCGAAAGTCTTGCCTGCGTGCGCGGGCTTTGTGGCAATTTTTAGCGCGTACCAACTCAAGCCGAGGGCAATGATGTCGGTGAAGTTGTGTGCGGCGTCGGTAAGCAGGGCGAGACTGTTGCCGAAAATTCCCGCGATGACTTCAACGATGACGAAGGCGGCAGTGAGACTCAAAGACAGGGAGAGGCGTTTGGTGGTATTGGCGGAGTGGTTGTGCGTGTGCATTGAATTATCCGTGTATGACGTGATCCAGCCCCAGGGTGAACAGGCGCGAGACGTGGTCATCTTCGATGGAGTAAAAGACCTGCCTGCCCGATTTTCGCGCGCGGACAAGGTGCATTTGGCGCAGCCCGCGCAATTGGTGCGAAACGGCAGACTCGGTCATGTTCAATCCTTCGGCAATGGCGTTGACGCCCATTTCGCCATCCATGAGCAGGGCAATGATCCGCACACGGCTGGCGTCGCTGAGGGCGCTGAAAAGTTCGGCAAGTTTGATGGCTTTGAGTTCGTTGAGTGTCATGGCTATTATTGAATATATGAGCAACTATTCATATATTATCGCAAACAATAAAAGGTGTCAAGACAGCCCGTTTCCTGTGCGGGTCAGACGACGAACCCGCAAGCCTGCGCCGTTATTTGGGCGGGAGGGAGTCTGCTCTGCGAGGGAATTTCCGAAAAGATTGCTTATTGGAAATTTGCCCTGTGTTTTTTGCCCAGGACTTGGTAGACTTGCGAAAAAAGAAAACATTGGTGAAAACATAATGCGTATTGATAAGGACTTCTTTGCCGGGGCTCGGGGATCACTGCCCATTTTGATTGGGGTGATTCCCTTTGCCATGATTACCGGCGTGGCTGCGGTCAGTGTGGGTTTGACGTTTTCCGAAACGATGGGGATGTCGGTGGTTGTTTTTGCGGGGGCATCACAACTGGTGGTCTTTCAGTTGATGGGCGCCGGCAGTCCCTGGCTGATCATGGTGTTGACTGCCTGGGTGATTAACCTGCGCTTTACGATGTATAGCGCCACGCTGGCGCCCTACCTGCAAAAGTTGCCGACTTGGCAAAAAGCGGCGCTGGCGTATATGCTTTCCGATCAGGCGTTCGGTGTCAGTTTGAGCTATTTTGTGGCGAATGAAAAGGTCAGTCACCGCTGGTTTTATTTTGGCGCAGCGCTGACCGTCTGGGTCGCCTGGCAGATCAGTACGGTCGTTGGGGCGTTGTTGGGAGCCCTTGTCCCATCCAGTTGGGGATTCGACTTTGCCTTCCCGCTCAGTTTTATGGCTTTGATGTTTGCGGCGTTGCGTGACCGTCCAACCGTGGTTGCGGCGTTGGCAGGCGGTCTCATTGCAGTGTTGGCGAAGGGGTTGCCTTACAATACCGGGCTGGTACTTGCCACTTTTCTTGGCATCGCGGCTGGTTATCTGGCGGAAAGCATGAAGACCCTGCGGGAGGTGACTGCATGAGCGCCGCCTCGATTTGGCTGCTTTTCCTGGCTATTGGTTTGGGGACTTTTCTGCTGCGTTTCCTGTTTATTTACCTGTTCGGGAAAATCGAAATGCCCGATTGGCTGCGCCGCGCCTTGCGTTTTGTCCCGGCGGCGGCTCTTGCGGCGCTGGTCTTTCCTGCATTGACCCATCCTGCGGGACATCTTGATCTCTCCCTGAATAACTTCCGCCTGTTGGCCGGACTTGGTGGCGCGGTTGTGGCTTGGAAGACCCGCAATGTATTGCTGACCATTCTCGTGGGGATGATTCTGCTATGGCTCCTGGAATTTGTTTTTTAACCCTGGCTTGATGGAGTGGATGATCTGAATGAATCTTGACCGATGCATGTGTAAGAAAGCGTTTGATGCGCGCATCTATGCAGGAGATTTATGCTAGGCGGAGCGTTGTGAGGGGTTCGGCAAGATCGCCGCATTTTGTGAATAACCCTTCGAGATGACTCGCAACTTTAGTGAGAAAGTCTTACAGTTTACCTTTTGGAGAAAATAAAATGAAAATAAAGTGGATTGCAAGCCTGTTCGTATTCTCTTTTATACTCGCCGCGTGTGGCGGACAAAGCCCGTCTGAGCCTGCCATGCCAACCGTGGAAGAACCTCAGCCCATATCAATTCCCACGCTTACGCCTGCGCCAGCTCCTACTGATCCGCCCGCCCCTGCGGTCAGCATGGAACCGTCTGCCGTTGCGCCTGCTCCCGAAACCGCAGCGGTCAGTTTTGCAAATGATGTGGCGCCGATCTTCTCGGCGAGTTGCGTGAACTGTCATGGAGGTGACCAGACCAAGGCGGGTCTTGACTTGAAGACCTACGCCAGCCTGATGGCTGGCTCCATGAATGGCGCTGTAGTTTTCCCGGGCAGCCCGTCCCAGAGTGTCCTTGTTCAGTTGGCTGAGGAGGGCAAGATGCCGAAGCGTGGAGACAAGTTGACCGCCGAACAAGTCCAAATTATCAGTGACTGGGTCGCGGCGGGCGCGCCAACCAATTAGACGATAAAAAAAAGAGACAGTCGCCTCACATGCGACTGTCTCTTTTTAATTCAAGGGTGGTTTACCAAACACCGGTCTTCAAGTATTCATCAATGGCTTTGGCGGCGATCTTTGCCTGTCCCATTGCGAGGATGACGGTCGCGCCGCCGGTGATGATGTCGCCTGCGGCAAAGACGCCCTTCTTCGAGGTCTTCATCGTGGCGTTATCGGCTGTGACCGTGCCATTCTTTCGAGTTTCCAATTCGGGCGTGGTGTTGGCAATGAGCGGGCTGGGACTCTGCCCGATGGCGATGACCATCACGTCAGCTTCGATCATGAAATTGGAGCCTTCGACGGGGACGGGGCGGCGGCGTCCCGAAGCGTCGGGTTCGCCCAACTCGTTTTTGATGCATTCCAGCGCGGTGACGCGCCCATCTTTGCCGTGGAAGGCGATGGGCGTGGTCAACAGGTTGAATTGCACGCCTTCCTCTTCCGCGTGGTGGATTTCTTCGGCGCGGGCGGGCATTTCAGCGCGGGAGCGGCGGTAGACGATGATCGATTCTTCCGAGCCAATGCGCAGGGCAGTGCGCGCCGCATCCATTGCGGTGTTGCCGCCGCCGATGGTTAGAACCCGCTTGCCGCGTGAGACCGGGGTGTCGTAGTCGTCGCGGTAGGCTTTCATCAAATTGACGCGGGTCAGGTATTCATTGGAAGAATAGACGCCGCCCAGGTTTTCGCCGGGGAGACCCATGAACCAGGGCAAGCCCGCGCCGGTTCCCAATAGGATGGCGTCATATTTTTCGAGTAGTTCGTCCAGTGTGGCAACCGCGCCGACGACAAAGTCCACGTGGACATCTGCGCCCAAGCCGCGGATGTAATCCACTTCACGTTTGACGATGGCTTTTGGCAGACGGAATTCGGGGATGCCATAAACCAACACGCCGCCCGGCTCGTGCAGGGCTTCGAAGACATCCACCTGATGTCCCAGTTGCGCCAGGTCGGCGGCGGCGGTGAGGCCGGCAGGTCCCGAACCGACAACTGCCACTTTCTTGCCGGTCGAGGCGGGCGTTTGCGGAATTTTAATTTTTCCCTGCTGCGCTTCCCAGTCGGCAACGAAACGTTCGAGGCGACCAATGGCAACCGGCTCATATTTTTTGTGCAGAACGCAAACGCCTTCGCATTGAACTTCCTGCGGGCAGACGCGCCCGGTGATGGCGGGCAGGGCGTTGGTCTTTTTGATGGTTTCCACTGCGCCCTGGAAGTCACCGTCGGCGACTTGTGCCAGGAAGCCGGGGATGTTGATGTTGACGGGACAGCCGTCCATGCAGGTGGGTTTGGCGCATTGCAAACAGCGGATTGCTTCTTCTATTGCCTGTTCTGGCGTGTAGCCAAGAGGGACTTCCTGGTAGTTGTGGACTCGTTCACTGGCAGGCTGCTCCTGCATTTTCACTTTGTTGGGGATGATGGTTTTCTTTGCCATGTTAGACTGCCTTCACCTTTGCGTCGAATGCGGTGTCGAGATTGCATGTGTGATCTTTCCAGTGTTGGATGGCGGCTTGTTCTTCGGCTCTGAAGAATGACAGGCGCGAGAGGAGCAAATCCCAATCCACCTGGTGACCGTCGAATTCGGGGCCATCCACGCAGACGAATTTCGCGCCTTCGGTCATCACCACGCGGCAGCCGCCGCACATGCCGGTGCCGTCTACCATGATGGTGTTCAAGCTGACGATGGTTGGCACGTTGAAAGGCTTGGTGGTGAGGGCGGAAAATTTCATCATGATCGAAGGACCGATTGCCCAGACTTTGGCAATGTCCTTGTCTTTTTCCAAAATTTCCTTGAGCGGCTCGGTGACCAGCGACTTGCGCCCGTAGGAACCGTCGTCGGTGCAGACGATGACCTCATCGGTTTCGGCGCGCATACGATCTTCCCAAAAGAGCAGGGACTTGTTGCGCGCGCCCATGATAACGGTGACGTGGTTTCCCGCTTGCTTCAAGGCGCGGGCGATGGGGAAGATGGGCGCGATGCCTACTCCTCCCGCCACCATGATAACTTTGCCAAAGTTTTTGATCTCGGTTGCATGTCCCAGCGGACCGACCACATTCAGGAAGGAGTCGCCCTCTTCCAGTAGTCCCATTTGCATGGTGGACTTGCCGACTTCCTGGAAGATGATGGTGATGGTGCCTTTTTCCGCGTCGAAATCTGCCATTGTCAGGGGGATACGTTCGCCCGGCTCGTCGATGCGGACAATGACGAATTGCCCCGCTTTGGCTTTTCGCGCGATAAGCGGCGCGTCGAGCACCATTAGTTTGACGGTTTCGCTAAACACTTCCTTGTGTAGTATCTTATACATGGGAATCCGCTTTCCTTGTGCATTAACAGATGGAGATAAATAGACCTGCCATTTTTACCATAAAACAGGTTGAACTAGCCTGAAATCCCGCCTGTTTTATCAAAGTCGGGAATTTGGTAATAGCGATTCCGTGAGGAAGTTCCCGCCCATCGAACGGCTTGCGCGCGGCGATTAAGAATTCCTAAAAGATGGCTCCATGTGGTTGACGCTCCTTTTGTTTACAGGTATCCTTTGGTGTGGCAGGGAGGTTTATCCTGCCGCATATCGAATTTATCAGGTGAAACATGAAATCTGCTTTTTCCCGTCGTGACTTTTTGAAGGTTGCAGGTGTGGGACTGGGCGCGCTGGCGTTCCGCCCGTTCAAACTGCTCGATGCGCGTTACGAAAAACTCTACGCGCCCAAGCGTCTGCCTCAATTCCCCGCCAGTGAAATCATCGGCAGGCTGACGGACGATACCGATGTCCGTAAAATTCCCTCCCCCCTCGATGCCAGTGGTTTGGATACCTCTTTGGGAGTTTTACGCGCCGATACGGTGATTCCCTGGGAACGCGAGGTCATTGGCAAGGTACCGGCCTTGGTGAATCAAAAGTATCTTGAAACGGCGCAAGGCTATATTTGGTCTTCCCGCGTGCAACCGACCCGAAACCTGCCCAACACACCCATCACCGAGATGCCCGCCGGACAGAATGGTTTTTGGGCGGAAGTGACCGTGCCTTACATCGACCTGACAGTGGATGGCGTAGTCGCCTCTCCCTGGATGCAGGATCACATCCTTTACAATTTCCCTCCGCGTGTGTACTACGGTCAGGTGATCTGGATCGACCAAATCCGCACCAGCAGCGGATTCCCTGAATACCGCTGGAACGAAGGCGCGGAAGGTCACGGTTACGGGTATGGCGCATACGGTGAATTCTTCTGGCTCGATGGCGCGGGCGTAAAAGTCCTCACCGACGCCGATGTCTCGCCCATCAACCCGGATGTAGACCCGAGCCAAAAGAAGATCGTGGTTAGCGTGACCTATCAAACCCTGTCCTGTTTCGAGGGCAGTAACGAAGTTTTCTTCTGCCGTGTTGCCACCGGGCAAACCTACGATTCCTATGGCGTGAAATCGGACGAACTCGCCACGCCCGTCGGCGACCTGCACACGCACTGGAAGATTGTCTCCAAGAACATGACCGCCGGTGATTCGCAAGCGGGATATTCCACCCCGGCAGTCCCGTGGAACACCTTTATCAGCGGCGATGGCATTGCCATTCACGGCGCGTTCTGGCATAACGATTTTGGCGAACGCCGCTCGCATGGCTGTATCAATGTCAAGCCCGAAGACGCCAAGTGGATTTTCCGCTGGACTTCCCCTTACATTTCTCTGACTCAAAGCGAGGCGCGCATGACCTGGCCCGAGCACGGCACAGTAGTCAGTGTGACGGAGTTGGAGGCGTAATCGTTCCGCTTTACAAAGCGTCTGAACGATTGACGCTATCCTGAAAAAACAATCGTCCCGCAGGTTTGACGCGCTTGCAAGATGGAAACCTGCGGGATTTTTTATGTGAGGTGTTGCATGGATGTTTCTCAAATTTCGGTTGGGCTTGCCTTTCTTGCAGGACTGGCATCCTTTCTTTCGCCGTGCGTCTTCTCTCTGGTTCCCGCCTACGTGGGATACCTGGGCGGGCTTGCGGCGGCTGGCGGACAGGATACCAAATCCAGCCGCTGGATTACCTTCAGTCACGGACTTGCCTTCGTGCTGGGCTTCAGCGTTGTCTTTGTCCTTCTCGGCGTGGCGGCTTCGTTTGCGGGCGGGCTTCTCTTTGACCTGCGTTTCTGGTTGAGCAAAATCGGCGGCATCGTTGTCGTCATTTTCGGCTTGCACATGATCGGCGTCTTTCACATCCCCTTTCTGGCGTATGACACCCGCGTACAGCAGGCTCCCGACCCGAAGTGGGGCTATCTCTCCTCCGCCCTCATGGGCGTCTTCTTCTCGGCGGGCTGGTCTCCCTGTGTCGGCCCCGTCCTCGGCGCGATTCTCACCCTGGCATGGAACGGCGGCTCCATTTCCCTCGGTGCCACCCTGCTCTCTGCTTATTCCATCGGGTTGGGGATTCCCTTCCTCGCGGCGGCGCTCGGCATCGGCTGGGTGACGAACATATTGCGGAAATACGGTAAGACCATGCGCTATGTCGAAATTGCGATGGGCGTCATCCTGGTGGTGATTGGCGTGCTGTTATTCACCGGCACCTTCGAATTGATCGCCCAGCAGGGTCAATTCTTCTTCTTCGATTTCGGGATTTGATTCGAATAGAGTTCGGAAGTCTCCAAGACTTCCGAACTCTATTTTATTGACTGGAGCCACTATGCTCAACGTGACCCTCTACACCCGCAAGGGATGCAAGTTATGCGACGAAGTCAGAAACGACCTGGCCAGCCTTCAATCCAAATATCCGCATCGCCTGGTCGAAGTGGATATTGAAAGCGATACGGCGTTGATGCAAAATTTTGCCCTGGAAATTCCCGTGCTGGATGCGGGTCCCTACCGGCTCAAGGCTCCCATTACCCGCCAGAAATTGGAGATGACCCTCGGCGCCGCAATCGACCGGAAGAATCAACTAGAGCAACTCGGCGACCCCGAATACTTGAAACGCATCGAACGTGGAAAACAAGTCACCACCGGCGACCGTATCTCTTTCTGGATTGCCCGCCGCTACCTGCTCCTGCTCAACCTCTTCATGCTCTTTTATGTGGGGCTGCCCTTTCTCGCCCCGACTTTTATGAAATTAGGATTGGAGTTCCCGGCAAAAGCAATCTATCGCATTTACAGCCCGCTCTGCCATCAGTTTGGTTTCCGCTCCTTCTTCCTTTACGGCGATCAGGCTTTTTATCCGCTGGCAGAGGCCGGTATCGGCGGAGTCAAAACCTTTGAAGAGGCGACGGGCATTCTCCACCTCGATGACCCCTACAGTTACACCCGCTTTGATGCGCGCGGTTTTATCGGCGATGAAACAATCGGGTACAAGGTTGCGCTTTGCGAACGCGATATTGCCATTTACCTGGCGATTTTATCCTTCGGGATCATCTTCGGCTTGACGGGGCGGCGCGTCAAGCCCCTGCATTGGTTGGTGTGGCTTTTGTTGGGATTAGGCCCCATTGGCCTGGACGGTTTCTCCCAACTCCTCAGCCAATTCAACTGGGATTGGTTTGCCGCCCTCATTCCCTACCGCGAAAGCACGCCTCTTTTACGGACTCTCACCGGCGCGCTCTTTGGATTTTTCACCGCCTGGTTTGCCTATCCCAACATCGAAGAGTCCATGAGCGAAACGCGGCAGTATTTCATCAAAAAATTTGCGGTTCTCGAGGCTTCCAAATAATGTCTTTTCACGAACTCGACGGTTTGCGATATTACAGTTTTGAGATTTTTTCCAATGGCGTGACACAGGCGATTTTTACACGGCGCGGCGGGGTGAGTCCCGCGCCGTGGCAGTCGCTCAATTTGGGCGGCTCGGTTGGGGACGACCCTGCGCACGTGATCGAGAATCGGCTGCGGGTGTTCAATGCTTTGGGGCGTGCGCCTCGATCCATCCACGACGTTTGGCTGGTTCACAGCACAGATATTATCTTCGCCGACGAGCCGCGTCCGCTCGAAGCGCCCTCGCCCCGCGCTGACATCATTTTCACTGATAACCCTGAAGTATCGCTCTTCATGCGCTTCGGCGATTGCGTGCCGATTCTCTTCCACGACCCTGTGCGAAAAGTCATCGGGATTGCCCATGCCGGATGGCTGGGAACCCTGCGCGGGGTTGTCGGCGCTGCAGTCAGGGGAATGCAGGATCATTATGGCTGTCATCCAAAAAATATCGTGGCGGGAATTGGCCCCTCCATCGGGGTGGACCATTACGAAGTCGGCGTGGAAGTTATTTCACAATTCCGCGAACAATATCCACAGGATGCGGAACAAATCCTGCAAAGCAAAAACGGCGGCACCCATCTTGACCTGTGGATTGCAAATGAACTTCAATTGAAATGCGCCGGCGTGGAGCAGGTTCAGGTTTCGGGTGTTTGCACCGCCTGCCATCTGGACGACTGGTTTTCGCACCGCGCCGAAAAAGGA
This sequence comes from uncultured Chloroflexota bacterium, assembly GCA_903837815.1. Classification (GTDB taxonomy): domain Bacteria; phylum Chloroflexota; class Anaerolineae; order Anaerolineales; family Villigracilaceae; genus Villigracilis. The sequence goes on from CAILWD010000144.1 coordinate 14,200, forward strand.
AAGACGGGACGCTTTGGAGCGTTAATGGCGTTACATGCCTAATGCGGAGTAAAATTGGCGCATGGAAAATCTGGTTCAAGATATTCGTGAAAAATATTTACAGGCATTGGGTACCATTGCGGGAGCGGCTCGCCGCGCCGGGCGTAACCCTGAATCGGTGCGGCTGGTGGTGGTTACAAAGACCCAGCCGCTCGAAGTGGTACGCGCCGCCATTGAGGCGGGTGTAAAGATTTTGGGAGAGAATTATCCCGAAGAGGGTGTCATGAAAATTCAATCCTTGCGCGAATTTTCTGCGGTAGAATGGCACATGATCGGTCACGTGCAAAGCCGCAAGGCGCAGATGTTGCCGGGGAACTTTAACTTGTTGCATTCACTGGACAGCCTGAAACTCGCCAAACGCCTTGATCGTTTTTGCGGCGAAGCAGGGACAACGCTTCCCGTTTTGCTGGAGTTCAATGTCGGCGGCGAGGAAAGTAAATCGGGATGGCTGGCTGGGGACGAATCGCGCTGGCCTTCGCTGTTGGAGGAAGTCGGCGCGGCGCTCGCCCTGCCCAATTTGCGGGTGTGCGGTTTGATGACCATGCCACCCCTGGGTTTGACCGCCGAAGACTCGCGTCCGTTTTTTCAACGATTGCGAGGATTGCAGGAATATCTTTCAGCCCAGTTTCCTCGGGCGAATTTTTCCGAGCTTTCGATGGGAACCAGCGGTGATTTTGAAACGGCAGTGGAGGAAGGCGCGACCATGGTCAGAATTGGTACAGCCATTGTCGGCGCAAGACACTATAAAACGGAGGCTTGATGGAATTCGGTTTGTTGATACAGTTGATTCGACTGATTGCCCAGATTTTGACCTGGATCGTGATTGCTTCGGCTCTGCTCTCATTTTTCCTGCCGCCGTATCACCCGGTGCGCGAGGCGCTCGACCGTATTGTCGACCCGATGTTGAACCCAATCCGTCGCGTGGTGCCGACAGCGGGCGCGTTTGATTTCAGCCCTTTGATCTTGATTCTCGCGATCGATCTCTTGTCGCGTGTCCTGATCGCCATTCTTCTTCCATTAAGTTGAGGTGAAACGTGGATAGAAAATATGAACTTCACGACGGGCAGCGCGGCTCTGCTCTCGGCGTGCGTGTCACACCGCGCGCCAGCCGCAATCAGATCGTGGGTGTGCTAAACGATAGCACGGTCAAAGTGCATTTGGTCTGCGGGCCATCAGACGAGGAGATCAACATCGAACTGATCGGTTACCTGGCGGAAGTGCTTGGCGTGCCAAAATCGCGGGTCGAGATTGTTGCCGGCGCAAACGGCAGAGATAAACTGGTCTCGGTTTTGGATATGGATGTGGATACCACGCACCAGCGTGTGCTGGCGCACATGGATTGACCTAGTTCGACGAGCCGTATAAACGCTTATAGATGGCGTATATCTCGTAAATATTGCGGATGTAGTTGCGCGTCTCTTCGAAGCGCACAGTTTCCAAAAACAAATCGGGATCTTCGCCCGCAAGTTTCTTCCATTGCAATGCGTTACCGGGTCCGCCGTTGTAGGCGGCAAGGGCGGCGTATAAGTTCCCGTCCAGCAGGTCGCGATTCCTGGCAAGGTAATGAGTGCCAAACATGACGCTCACGTCTGGGCGGTACAAATCCTTGTCGTCATAGTTGGGGGGCCAGCCAAGTTGGGAGACAATCTGCCCGCCGGTGGAGGGGATAATCTGCATCAAGCCGCGCGCGCCGGCGCCGGATTGGATAAACCCCTCAAACAGGCTTTCCTGCCGAATTACACTGAAAATAAAAAGCGGATCGAAGCCGTTCGACTGCGCGTCGGGAATTACAAGGTCGGGATAATACAATCCGTAGCGCAAGTGGCTGAAATAGATCGGTGCCATCATCGACTCGGTGTGCTCATCGAGCCCGGCGATGGTCAACACCTGACGGGCGGCAAAAACGGCCGAGCGGTACAAGCCCAAATCCAGCAGGTAATTCATCAGCCGGTAACTGTCCACGCCGTCCATTTTTGATTCCAGCTCAGTGCGCAAGTTTTCGAATTCAAGCCGCGCATCTTCGTACAGCCCCATTTCCCATAATTCGGTTCCGCGAATGACCCGCCCATCGTTTGCAAGTTCTCCCATCCCGTTCAAGTCTGTTTCTGCGGGGAGATTGAAGGTGATTCGCACCCATGAGTCGGCATCTTTGCGTTCCGCCGCCCGGTTGGGAGTCAGGTTTGAGGTGGTCGGCGGCGTGAAGGGGTCTTGCGCTGCAAGAAGTTCGCGGGCGCGTTCGCTGTAATATCCGCCGGGGTCGCGGTTTTGCGCGTCGCGCCAGGCGGTCAGCGCCGCTTCGTCTTCGCCAAGTTTCTGCTGCGATTTACCGATCCAAAGATTTGCGCGCGCCTTATCCGCCGCATTCAGCGAAAAGGCAAGGCTGCGGGTGAAGGTATCCAGCGCGGCGGGGAAATTGCCGTTGCGGTATTGGATAATTCCCGCGAGAAAAGTCGCAGTAATCGCCTGCTCTGAGCCGGGATATTCGTTTGCAATCCATGCCCATGTTTTCAATGCTTCTTCATACTTTGCGTCGCGCTCATAGATTCGCGCCGCGCTCAACAGGTATTCCGCCGACAGGTCGCTGCCGGGGACGCCGTTCACAAAATCCAGCAGGGTCTTGGCTGCCACACCGTTCGAGCCGAGGTGATACCATTCCACAAAAGCCTTTTCTCCCCAGGCGTTTTCCCAGCGCGGATGCGCCGAATAATTGGCGGTGAAGGTCGAAAAATCCTTGACCGCGGCTTCGTAATTCCCCAGATCGCGGTATGCGAGGGCGCGATAATAATATGCGGTCCCGTCGTTGCCAGGGTTTTCCGCGATGTAGCGGTCAAAGGCGGCAATTGCCACATCGTATTGCCCGGCGAAGTAATCCACCAGCCCGCGGTCGAGTTGATTCACTTCTGCTCCCGCTTCGAACAGGGCAATCAGGCTGAGATAGGCATAATACGAAAGCGGATAACTTTCCACATTCAGGCGGAATTTCCCCAACGCCTCTTCGTTCCGACCGAGAGCCTGGTACGCCACCCCGGCCTCATACGCCGCCTGTGCTTTGATGTAATCGTTGGTCGCGCGCGCAGAGACACCGTCGTACAACTCCAGCGCGGCTTCGTAATTTCCAAGGTTCGAGTAGGTCGCGGCGACTTTCAAATCCAGCGCGATGTCATCCCCGATGGATGGCTCCTGAATCGCGGCTTTGTAGGCGGCGACGGCTGAGTCGTAATTCAGCGCCTCGTAGAGCGCATCGCCGCGCATTTCCTGAACGTAGGCATCCAGATACCCGGGGCGCAGGATAAGGTAGGTCTGCCATGAGTCTGCCGCCATTTGGTAATTACCCAAACGGTAGTTTGCCAGCCCTTGCAGGAAATGCGCCTGTCCCAAATGTGCAGATTGAGGATACCCGCTGATGAGAGTCTGAAGCGCCGTCAAAGTCTCATCGTAGCGCTCTTCGGCGAAACGGACGCGGGCCTCGCCCCATTTGGCGGCAGCCTGCACCAACACATCGGGCGAATCTTTGAACGCGGTTTGATAGTGGAGCAGCGCATTTTCATAATCGCCATTGAAGAGGGCGATGTCACCCGCATCTACCTGTGCGATGGGGAGCGGGGTGGGGGTGACGGTTGGGGTGAAAGTCGCTGTGGGGGTGGATGTAACTTCAGGGGTGACGGTCCAGCCCGGAGGGATGGTGGGGAGATTGGGGAGGATGGAACAGCCCGCAAGCGCAACGGCAAGCCAAAGTCCGAGAATCAGTTTGGGAAGTTTCATCCCGTTTTTATACTGGCAAAAGACAGGCGCGTCAAGCGGGCTCAGATAGAGGACGGAAAGCGCAATTCGTGACCGTGGAGGTTGTATCTTATCGAGTCACGATGTTTGTCGCAGGCGGCTGAGAATCATTTACAATAGGGATATGCAAAAACCATTGATTAGCAGTCCCAGCAACCCGTTGATTAAAAAGGCGCGCGCCTTGCACCAAAAGAAGGCGCGGACTGAAAGCGGGTTATTTCTTGTCGAGGGGATTCATCATGTGGGCGAAGCGGTGGAATCGGGTTGGGAGGTTCAGGAGATTTTATACGCCTCGGGCGTTTTAACCAGTCCCTTTGCCCACGACTTGATTTCGCGGTTCGCTTTCACCCCCCAGCCTGTGACAGCCCAGGTCATGGAAACGCTGGCAGATAAGGAAAACCCGCAGGGAATCGTTGCCATCGTCAGCCAGAAAAAAACGCAGATCAAAGACCTCAAACCATTTAAACGCGCGTTGGCGCTTGTCTCGCCGCAGGACCCCGGTAACGTGGGCACCATCCTCCGCACGCTGGATGCCGTCGGCGCGGACGCGCTCTTCCTGCTCGACGGCGGCGTGGAGTTGTATCATCCAACCGTTGTCCGCGCCAGCATGGGGACTTTGTTCTGGAAGCCGGTGATTCAAACCAGTTTCGATGAATTCGTTGGCTGGGCGCGCAAGGGAGGGTATCAACTCATCGGCACGTCTGCCAAAGCCGATGTGGATTACCAGACCCTTGTGCCGCAAGTGCCCTGGGTCTTGATGTTGGGCAATGAGCAGAAGGGACTATCTTCCGCTCAAACCGCCGCCTGTGACGTGACCGTTTCCCTGCCGATGCGGGGGAGGGTCAGTTCGCTCAACCTTGCGGTTGCGGCAGGGGTGTTGTTGTATCGGTATATGTTGGCGGAATAACGCCTCAATTTTCAAATTTCAGGAAAAAACAAAAAACATGGAAACAATCTATCTGGATGGAACAAGTTTGACTTTCGACCAGGTTCATGACATCGCGCATGGACAGCCAAACGTGCCGCGTGTCGAAATTGGCGCCGGTGCCGCGAAGCGTGTCACACGCGCGGCGGATGCCGTGCAGACCCTTTTGAAAAACAACACGATTGCCTACGGGATTACCACCGGCTTTGGCGCGTTCAAAGACCGCATTATTTCGCCTGACCAGGTGGAGCAGCTCCAGCGCAACATTATCATCAGCCACGCGGTTGGAGTTGGAAATATCTTCGACATCCCCACCACCCGCGCCATTATGTTGATCCGCGCCAATACGCTGGCGCACGGGCATTCCGGCATCCGCCTCTCCACGCTTCAACTTCTGCTGGAAATGCTCAATCGCGGAGTCCATCCGCGCATTCCCGAAAAAGGCTCGCTCGGCGCAAGCGGTGACCTGGCTCCACTGGCGCACATGGCGCTGGTGATGATCGGCGAAGGCGAGGCAGAATATCAAGGCGAAATCCTCAGCGGACGTGAGGCCTTGCGCCGCGCAGGTTTGGAGCCAGCCGTGCTGGCGGCAAAAGAAGGTCTGGCGCTCACCAATGGGACTTCGGTGATGTGCGCGCTCGGCACACTGACCGTCTGTCGCGCCGAACGCCTGAGTCGCACCGCCGATGTAACGGGCTGCCTGAGTCTCGAAGCCCTGCATGGCACAGTCCTCGCCTTCGATGAACGCATCCATGCCCTGCGCCCGCATCCGCGACAAATCGAGTGCGCCGCTTATCTTCGCGCACTGCTCGCTGGTTCCGAGTTCACCCGTCAACATGACCCGACCAACGTGCAGGACGCCTACACCCTGCGCTGCATTCCCCAAGTCCACGGCGCGGTGCGCGACGCGATCGCATACGCGCGTTGGGTGATGGAGATCGAATTGAACGCCGTCACCGACAACCCGCTGATTTTTCTGGACGAGAAAAGCGGCGAAATCTCGGTCATCTCCGGTGGGAATTTTCACGGCGAGCCGATTGCCATCGCGATGGATTATCTCGCTATCGCCATCGCCGAATTGGGCAACATCTCGGAGCGCCGCATCATGCGCCTGACCGACGAAGCCAGCAATGCGAATACCCTGCCCGCCTTCCTGACCCAAAATGGCGGGTTGAACTCCGGTTTCATGATCACCCAATACACCGCCGCCGCGCTTGCCACCGAGAACAAGGTTCTGGCGCACCCCGCCAGCGTGGATACCATCCCCACCTCCGCCAACGTCGAAGACCATGTCAGCATGGGGAACACAGCCGCGTTGAAGGTACGGCAGGTGGTGGACAACGTCGAGCAGATTCTCGGCATCGAATTGTTTGCCGCCGCCCAGGGCGTGGACTTCCGCCGCAAGGTTCAGGGCAACCACGCCAAATTGGGAGCGGGGACCGAACCCGTTTACAGGCTGGTGCGCTCCCAGATCCCCTTCATCGAAGTGGATACGGTCATGTATCCCCACATCAACGCGGCCAAAGCCCTCGTCGTCTCTGGTCAGATTGACACGGCAGTGGAAAAAGGGATGGGCAGAGGATAAGTGCGCAGGCTTGGGACGATTCTCCTGCTCCTTCTTCTTGTGGGATGTCAACCCGCCCCGCCTCAATCTGATTCCGTTTCGAAAGCGACGCCCAACCCGCAACCTGCCTCGTGGTGGCATCCCACCGTGGGACTCAACTGGCAATGGCAACTTGGCGACGATGACATCGATACCACCATCGAAGCCGATGTTTACGACATCGATCTGTATGCCGGCCAATCCGTCATTGACGAACTCCATGCGAAAGGGCGTAAGGTCATCTGCTATATTAGCGTTGGCTCATGGGAGGAGTGGCGTCCCGATAACGACCAGTTCCCCGCCGAAGTCTTGGGAAAAGATTACGATGGCTGGGATGGGGAGAAGTGGCTCGACATCCGCCGCATGGACCTGCTTGCCCCGGTCATGCTCCCCCGCCTCGATTTGTGCGCGTCCAAAGGCTTCGACGCCGTGGAACCAGATAACATGGAAATCCAC
>CAILWD010000145.1 GCA_903837815.1 uncultured Chloroflexota bacterium
CCTACCCCGGCGATGTGTTCTACCTCCACTCGCGCCTGCTGGAACGCTCTGCTCGTTTGGCGAACAAGTACGTCATTGTCAAGAAGGATTACGCCAACGAACTCGCCGCTGAAAAAGACGGCGTGGATGGCAAGGTTTACACGGGTCCCATCTCGAAAGATGAAGCCAGCGAAGCCCTCAAACACATGGCTGACGCGGACAACCACAAGATTGTGAAAGTTGCCGGCACAGGCGGCTCGTTGACCTCCCTGCCAATTATCGAAACCCTGCTCGGCGACATCTCAGCCTATGTCCCCACCAACGTTATTTCAATTACAGATGGACAAATCTTCCTCGAAAGCAACCTCTTCAACGCGGGCATCCGCCCGGCGGTGAACGTGGGTGTTTCCGTCTCCCGCGTGGGTGGCGATGCCCAGACCAAAGCCATGAAACAGGTGGCGGGTCGTCTGCGCCTCGACATGGCAGCCTACCGCGAGTTGGCGGCGTTTGCGTTGATGGCTTCCGATTTGGATAAATCCACGCAACAGCAGTTGAGCCGCGGTCAGCGGATGCAGGAAATTCTCAAGCAGCCACAGTACCAGCCTTCGGAACTCGAAGACCAGGTGATGGTTCTCTTCGCCGGCACCAACGGCTACGCCGACGGCGTTCCGCTCGAAAAGATGGCGCAGTGGCAATCCGACCTGATCCGCTTCATGGCGACCTCCTATCCCGAAGTCGGCAAGGACATCGTTGCGAAGAAAACCATCACCGACGACAACCGCGCAGCCCTGACCAAAGCCCTCGACGCCTTCCGCGCGGGATGGCAAGCGTAAACTAGAAGACTAGAGGACTAACTTATGGCTTCCGCACGTGAAATGCGGCTCAGAATCAAGAGCGTAAAAAATATTTCGCAGGTCACACGCGCGCTGGAAACGGTGAGCGCCAGCAAGGTCCGCAAGGCAATCAATGCGGTCATGGCGACCCGCCCATACGCGACCAAAGCCTGGCAGGTGCTAAAGCATGTCTCTGATCAACCGGGACGTGACAGCCTGCATCCGCTTTTGGCGCATCGCGATGAAGTGAAGAATACGTTGGTGGTGGTCATCACCGGCGACCGCGGTCTCGCGGGCGCGTACAACTCCAACGTCATCCGCTACACCGCCCAGCGTTTCGATAAATCTGCCACGCCAGCACAATACATTGCTGTCGGGCGCAAGGGACGCGACCTGCTCATCCGCCGCGGCAAAAAGGTGATTGCCGATTTCAGCAACCTGCCCGCCGCCCCCAGTTTTGCGGACATTTCCGCCATTGGGCGTCTCGCGGTGGAGGAATTCAGCACGCACAAGGTGGACGAGGTTTATCTCGTTTACACCAGTTTCGTCAACATGGGACGCCAAACCGCGACGGTGAAAAAACTCCTGCCGCTCGAACTTGAAGGAGAAGGACGGGTGCAGGATTTTGAGCATCATTCCAACGGACCTGCAGCGGCTTACGAATATGAACCCGACATGCGCGGCATCCTCGACGAGATCATCCCGCGTTTTACCGCTTTACAGGTTTACCAGGCGGTGTTGGAATCGCAAGCCAGCGAACATGCCGCCCGCATGGTCGCCATGCGCAACGCCACCGACAACGCAAAGGAACTGGTCGGCGCTTTGCAACTGGCATACAACAAAGTTCGTCAGCAGGGCATTACGAACGATATCTTGGACATTGTCGGCGGCGCGGAAGCGCTTGCCGCGAAATAACTGGAGGAACTCATGGCAAAATCAACGGGCCGTGTCGTGCAAATTCTTGGCGGTGTGGTGGATGTGGAATTCGCCGAGGGCGCAATTCCCGAACTTTATGAAGCAATTACCGTGGAAAGGGCGGGCAACAAGCCCCTCGTTCTCGAAGTGCAGAAACATCTCGGCAACAACTGGGTGCGAACTGTTTCGATGGACTCGACCGACGGTCTCCAGCGCGGCGTCCCCGCCGTCGCCACCGGCGCTCCGATCATGGTTCCTGTGGGACCTTCCACGCTGGGACGCATCTTCAACGTGCTCGGTCAGCCTGTGGACGAAAAAGGCGAAGTCACTGCCGCAATGCATTATCCAATCCACCGCCCCGCGCCCTCTTTTGAAGAACAATCCACCCGCGTGGAAGTCTTCGAGACCGGCGTCAAAGTGGTGGACTTGATCGCCCCCTTCACCAAAGGCGGCAAGACAGGCATCTTCGGCGGCGCAGGCACCGGCAAGACCGTCATCATCATGGAACTCATCCGCTCGGTTGCCACCGAACACGAAGGCAACTCGGTGTTTGCCGGCGTGGGCGAACGCACCCGCGAAGGCACACAACTTTACCGTGAAATGCTCGAATCCGGCGTTATGAAAGACACCGTCATGGTGTACGGACAGATGAACGAACCCTCCGGCGTGCGTCTGCGCGTGGCGCTTTCCGCACTTTCGATGGCGGAATACTTCCGCGATCAGGGCAAGGACGTGCTGCTCTTTGTCGATAACATCTTCCGTTTCTCGATGTCCGGTTCCGAAGTGTCCGCGCTGCTTGGGCGTATGCCCTCCGCCGTGGGCTACCAGCCGACCCTCGCCACTGAAATGGGCGAATTGCAGGAACGCATCACCTCCACCCGCACCGGGTCGATTACTTCCATGCAAGCCGTTTACGTGCCTGCGGACGATTATTCCGACCCCGCGCCTGTGGCGACCTTCACCCACCTCGATGCGACCATTGCCCTCGAACGCTCCATCGTGGAAAAAGGCATCTACCCGGCGGTTGATCCGCTTGCTTCGACCTCCCGTATCCTCGACCCGAATATCGTTGGCGAGGAACATTACCGCACCGCCCGTGAAGTCCAGCGCATCCTCCAGCGATACAAGGACTTGCAGGACATCATCGCCATCCTCGGCATCGACGAACTCTCCGAAGACGACAAACTCATCGTAGCCCGCGCCCGCAAGATCGAACGCTTCTTCTCCCAGCCCTTCTATGTGGCAGAACGCTTCACCGGTATTCCCGGCCGCTACGTCTCGCTCAAAGATACTGTCAGCGGCTTCCGCGAGATTCTCGACGGCAAGTGCGACGACCTGCCCGAACAGGCTTTTATGATGGCGGGTACGATTCAGGATGTCCGCGACAGGGCTGAGAAACTCGCCAAGAGTGCATAAGTATTCCAGTGTCAAGTGTCACGTGTGAATCGCGTGACACCGAAACACTTGACACAGGAGAACTTGCTATGTCTATTCGTTGTGAAATTGTTTCGCAAGACCGCACGGTATTCACGGGCGACGTGGATATTGTCGTGTTGCCTGGCGCCGCCGGTGAGATGGGTATTCTTCCCGGTCATGCGCCTGTTCTTACTTCCCTGAAATTCGGCATTATCAAAGTCCGCCAGAAGGGAAAAGAAGAGGTCTTCACTGTGGCTGGCGGCATTGCCGAAGTTCAGCCCAAAATCGTCACTGTGCTGGCGGATGCAGCGGAAAACGTTCAGGAAATCGACGTTGCCCGCGCCGACGCCGCCCGCGCCCGCGCAGAGGAAGTACTCGCCAAGGGAGTACCGGCAGATACCGACTCCTACCTTGCCATGGAAGCCGCCCTGCGAAGATCGAACCTTCGTCTTGAAGCCGCACGCCGATACGGCAAGACCAGCGCCCGTTCACCCTATTCGGAACACTAAACTCCTGTGGCTCTTTTCTCCAAAGACCTGGGCATCGACCTGGGAACCATGTACACACGCATCGCCGACAGCGCCCAAGTGCTGTTGGAAGAGCCCACCATTGTCGCCATCGAAGCGGATGAGCAAAAAATGGTGGCGGCTGGGCTCGAAGCGCGCGATATGTTCGGCAAAGTCCCCGACAGCATCGAGGTGGCGCGTCCGCTTCGGAACGGGGTCATTGCCGATTATGAAATCACCGAAACCCTGCTGCAATACCTCCTTCAGCGCGTAAGCGGCTCGATGCGCATCTTCCGCCCGCGGGTGATGATCTCCGTCCCGTACGGTGTTACCAGCGTCGAGCGGCGCGCCGTCTACGAAGCCGTGATGGAAGCGGGCAGCCGCGAAGCGTTTCTCATCCAGCAGCCTTTGGCGGCAGCCATCGGCATCGACCTGCCCATCAACTCCCCCTCCGGGAATATGATCATCAGCCTCGGCGGCGGCTGCACCGAATCTGCTGTGATGGCAATGTACGGCATCGTGGCGGCGGATACCATCCGCACCGGCGGCATGGACCTGGATGAAGCCATCGTCAACTACGTGCGCCGCAAGTATGGCATGGTCATTGGGCAGACAACTGCCGAACAACTCAAGGTTCGTATTGGAGCGGCTGTACCACAGGACATCGAAAATAGCATGGAAGTGCAGGGACAGGATCAAGTGACAGGTTTGCCTCGTCCCGTCACATTGACGACGGGTGAGATTGTCGAAGCCTTGCAAGACCCATTGAAACAAATCGTCGAATCGGGGCGCAAGGTATTAGAGAAAACCCCGCCCGAACTGGTATCCGACATTATCGACCGCGGCGTTGCACTGTGCGGCGGCGGCGCCCTCCTGCGCGGCGTGGACAAACTGCTGACCAAGTCTCTCGGCATCCCCGCCTACCTTGTGGACAACCCGCTGACCTGCGTGGTACAAGGCACAATTCGCGGCTTCAACATGTTGAACATGATTCGCAGGAACCTGCCACAGGTGTAAACCCAAAAGCGACTTCCATCTGGAAGTCGCTTTTTTTGAAGGAATAAAGCATGTCCAACACCCATCGCACAGTCTGGTCTTCCGAAGAGGGAGATCTGCGCAAACAGACGCAAACTGCCACCCAAACCAAATCACCTCTGCCTCATCAGCAAACCCTCTACCTGCACCGTGAATCGGGCGGACGTGGCGGGAAGGTGGTATCTGTGGTCAGGAACCTTGCGCTTTCCGAAGATGACTTGAAATCCCTCGCAAAAAAACTCAAACAGGAATGCGGCTCAGGCGGGACGGTGAAGGACGGGACAATCGAAATTCAGGGCGAACACCGTCAGCGCATGGCAGAGGTCTTGCAGAAATTGGGATACAAAGTCAAGATTGCGGGGGGATGAAATGTTTTTGCCCCTACCTTCTTAAGATGACTGCCGTTTTATCCTCGTAAAGAACCTTCCAACTTTCATCGATCAGGGCACGAGCAAGGGTCGAGTCTGTTTCGATCACCGCCCACTCAATGTCATATCGATCCAAAAGGTATCTCCACCTGCCGCCGGCAGTGAGGATGGTTTCATATTCCAGCGTGACTTCACCCGTCACATCCGCAACGCTATCGACAAATGTTTTTTGCGGATGGAGATTCAGCGCGAGGTAGCCGCCCCAGTTCAGGTCGTTGAACATACGACCAGACTGCGGGTTGGATTCCAACCATCGAACCGCATCCACAGGGAAGGTTTGCGGCTCGAAGCGATAGAGAATTTTTGAAATCGGCGAAAAGACAACCAGCGCCCCAAAGACAAGAACCGTGAGAATAGGATACATCGCCCCCCGAATTTGGTCTTCGACCCGGGCAAGGGTCTCCTCCAGCCTGTTGACGAGAGGCAGGCTCCGCAAATCGGTCAGCGCTTCGGCAAGGACGAAGGGCGCAACCACGCCGTACAAGTGGACATTGCGAAACGCCATCAAACTCATGGCGCTGAAACCCGCCAGCAGCAAGCCCTGTCCGCTGGAAAGTTGATTCCGCTTGACCGTCAGCAGGAAGATGGAAAAGACCAGCAGGAGGAAAAAGATTCGCAGTTCGGGCAGTTGGAAGTTGGGCGGGTTGGCTTCTGCCATGTGCGACATCAAATACCGGTTGTTGACGAAACCCAAAATGCTGAACCATGACCCCGCTCCGCCGGGATTCAAAACACTGGCGGCGATGGACAAGACCAACGCCAGCCAGAGGCGTTTGCCAGTCAACCACGAAGGGTCACGAAGAGGCACAAAGGGTTTTTCCTTTGTGTCCCTTTGTCCCCCTGGTGGTGCAAAAATGTTTTCAACAAAATAATCCACCGCCCAGCCGACGGCGAAGGCAAAGAGAACCAACACGCCCGCGATGAAGACACCGTGGAAATTGCTCCACAAAACCATCAGGGCGGGGAAACGCCAGATGGAAATTTTCTCGCCGCGCCGCAAACGGTCTGCCCACGTCAGCCAGATCGCCAGCAGGAACATCGAAAACAAATGCGGGCGGATTGCCCAATTGAGCGAGGCGGCAAAGGCTCCCCACGCAACGATGAACAAAACAGGCAGGCGCAGGGAAAGCCTTTCGACAAGATAGTTATAGGAGATGAGGAAGGTTGCAGCGAGCAAAACCGCGGCAAGCAACACAAGCCCCGGCAAGCCTGCCGCCGAATACACAACCTGATAAACCACCTGCGAAAGCCACTCGTGCGAAACGTAGGCGCGGTTTTCATAGGGATAGATCAACGGCTCGGTATCGGGGATGGCGCGTTCGGCGAGAATCAACCTGCCGAATAGCAGGTGACGTGGCAGGTCACCGTCGAGGTTGATCATCCGCCCGCCAAGCAAAAGAATGGCGATGAACAATGCCGCGAAAAAAATATCCCCCAGGCGGGGCAGAAACTTTCGAGACAGATTCATTTTGGATTTCCCTGCTTCAGCTTAATGTTGAGAATGCTGATGAAGAAACTGGCGAAGAAGATTTGAAACCCGAGCGTGAACAACATCGCGCCGGGGATGACCAGCCTCATCGAGCGGGTCGGGTCGATGTCGCCGAAGCGGTTTGCGCTCCAGTAGAAGACTGCGCCCAGCGAACTGGCGAAGCCCAGCAGAATCATCCCCGCACTCAAGGCGAGTCCTTTTTCAAGACCCACGTGGCTCAGAAGGCGGTCGGTGTTTTCATCGCGGGGAAGCAAGTTCGAGTGGACGCCGAAGACGTAGGTAAAAATCGAGAACAGGACAGACTGCACGCCGATGATGGCAAGCAGGGAGGCGTACATCAGCGTGTTGATGTCGAGCCTGACCCCGCCAATATGGACGGGGGCAAAAATCAGCGGGATGGAAACCAGCAAACCCAAGAGGGTCATGGCAATGCCGGGGTAAAAGAAAAGCCACTTGGGACTGTAGAGCAATAAAAATTTGAGGTGCCGCCAGCCGTCAGACCATGTCCGCAGGTGGGGCGGGCGGGTGCGCCCATCGGGATGCAAAACGGTGGGGACTTCCATCACGCTCAGCCCGCGCATCGCGGCTTTGACCACCATCTCGCTGGCGAATTCCATGCCGGTGGTTTGCAGGTCGAGGTCG